>DAOVZA010000127.1 GCA_030635405.1 Desulfocapsa sp. | reverse complement strand
GGATATTCAATGGTGGCATGCAATGGGTGGTGTAAATGGCGAGCGTGTTAATAAAATTGCCAATGATTATAATTCATCACAGACAGATTATAAGGTTGTTCCCGTGTATAAAGGCAACTATACAGAAACTATGACGGCTGCGATTGCTTCATTTCGTGCAAAGAAACATCCTCATATTGTACAGGTGTTCGAGGTTGGTACTGCAACTATGATGGCTGCTGAGGGAGCTGTTTACCCTGTTGAAGAGATGATGACCGATGCTGGCTTTAAACTGGACAAAGCAAGCTTTCTGCCAGCTGTAATCAGTTATTACCAAACCCCTGATGGCGATCTTTTGTCCATGCCGTTCAATAGTTCCACGCCGGTAATGTGGTACAATAAGGATGCTTTTGCAAAAGCTGGGATTGAAGAAGTTCCAAAAACATGGCCGGAAGTTTTCGAGGCCTCAAAAAAACTTGTAGCTGCTGGATATAAAGCCGGTTTTTCCTTTGGATGGCAATCTTGGGTAATGCTTGAAAACTTCAGCTCTTGGCATAATATCGAAGTTGGTAGCAAAGAAAATGGTTTTGCAGGTCTGGATACCGAATTTACCTTTAATAATAAAGCTGTAAAACGAGTTATGGCTGAAGTTGCCGACAGTCAAGAAGAACACCTCTTTCTCTATGGTGGACGACGTGGTGACAGTTTGCCGATGTTTGTTAACCAGGAAGTTGCTATGTGGATGAACTCTTCAGCTTATTACGGTGGTATTAAAAAACAGGCAAAATTTGAATTTGGCCAGACCATGCTACCTTTCTATCCTGACCTGATTGATCAACCACAGAACTCCATTATCGGTGGTGCAACCCTCTGGGTATTGAAAGGACATGATAAGGCTGACTACAAAGGTGTTGCAGGTTTTATGAACTATCTTGCATCTGCTGAAGTGCAGGCTTGGTGGCATCAGGAAACAGGCTATGTTCCAATTACTACTGCGGCCTATGAGCTCAGTAAAAAACAGGGTTTTTACGACAGTAATCCCGGTACAGACACTGCCATCAAACAACTTAGCTTGAATACCCCGACTCCTAATTCCAAGGGTGTTCGTTTTGGTAACTTTGTTCAGGTACGTGATGTTATAAATGAAGAGATGGAAGCTATCTGGAATGGTACTAAATCGGCCTCGGACGGTATGGATGAGGCAGTAAAACGTGGCAATAAGTTGCTTAGAAAATTTGAAAAAGCAAATAAGTAGTTAACAGTGTAAATACCTCCAAAGCAGCGGACAGTCCTTTGGCTGTCCGCTGCCCTTTAAAACAATATGCTGAAGCGCACTCACTTTAAGCCCTCTGCTCTTCCTTACCTGCTTGTTGCTCCCCAGATAATAATAACCGTGGTTTTCTTTATCTGGCCAGCTAGTCAGGCGGTGTACCAGTCATTGTTGCTGGAAGATCCCTTTGGGTTAAAGAGTGAATTCATCTGGTTTGAAAATTATGTAGAACTTTTCACCGATGGTATTTATTTCAGTACGTTTTTAAGAACACTTTTCTTTTCAGCAGTGGTCGCTTTTTCATCTTTGACTATTGCTCTTGTACTTGCGGCAATGGCTGATCATGTCGTACGTGGCACAACAGTCTATCGAACCCTGCTTATCTGGCCCTATGCCGTGGCACCTGTCGTGGCCGGGACGATCTGGATGTTTATCTTTGATCCTACCCTGGGGATTGTTTCCTACCTGTTACATTTTGTCGGCTATGACTGGAACCATCGTCTCCATGGAGGTCAGGCCATGACTCTTATAGTGCTAGCCGCAACATGGAAACAGATTAGCTATAATTTCCTCTTCTTTCTTGCTGGAATGCAGGCTATCCCAAAATCATTAATTGAAGCTGCTGCCATTGATGGTGCAGGACCTGCGAAAAGATTTTGGACTATCATCTTCCCACTTATCTCACCAACTACCTTTTTTCTGATGGTCATGAATATCGTGTATGCATTTTTTGAAACCTTTGGAATAGTCCATGCGGTGACGAAAGGCGGGCCTGCAAAGTCAACTGAGATTCTTGTTTATAAAGTATTTAATGATGGTTTTATTGGTCTTGATCTGGGAGGCTCGGCAGCGCAGTCTGTTATCCTGATGGCCCTTGTCGTTACCTTGACAATTATACAGTTTAAATATATTGAACGGAAAGTGGAGTATTAGTGCCATGTGTATCATTTCCGATATTAGAAGCCTATGATTGAAAAACGTCCTGTAATCACCTATTTTAGTCATGCAGTTTTATTGCTTGGCGTTATGGTAGTTGCCTTTCCTATCTGGATAACATTTGTAGGAGCAAGTCATGATGCCATTCGTATGACTCAGGCACCATTGCCCCTGTTACCCGGGGATCAATTCTTTGTCAATCTGAAGTCTGTTTTTACGCAAGGCGTGGGGAATGCCAGAGAACAATCAGTGGGGCTGATGATGTTTAACAGCCTTGTTATGGCCATGATGATTGCTGTTGGAAAAATCACAATCTCTCTTCTTTCAGCCTTTGCCATTGTTTATTTCAGGTTTCCATTTCGTATGCTGTTCTTCTGGATGATTTTTATCACTCTTATGCTGCCGGTTGAAGTGCGTATCCTGCCAACCTTTGAAGTCGTGGCAAACCTTGGGATGCTTAATAATTACTGGGGACTCACAGTTCCCCTTATTGCATCGGCCACTGCAACGTTTATGTTCAGACAGGCTTTTTTAACCGTTCCTGATGAGTTGCTCGAAGCTGCGCGTATTGATGGTGCAGGCCCCATGCGTTTTTTTTGGGATATCTTGCTGCCTGTTTCGCGAACCAATATCGCAGCACTTTTTGTCATTCTTTTTATCTATGGCTGGAATCAGTATCTCTGGCCGCTTTTGATAACCACAGATACAAGTATGTACACCGTTGTTATGGGCATAAAGCAGATGCTTGAAGCGGCAGAAGAGTCACCTGAGTGGCATCTTATCATGATGACAACGTTGCTTGCCATGATTCCACCAGTGCTTGTGGTGGTTGGAATGCAGAAGCTTTTTATCAAGGGATTAACTGAGACGGAGAAATAAATTGGCTCGGGTACTTATTGAAAATGTGACCAAGGCGTATGGTGATACTGAAGTTATTCACGGTATCAATACTGCCATTGAGGATGGAGAGTTTATCGTTATTGTTGGTCCTTCCGGATGCGGAAAATCCACCTTGCTGCGGATGATTGCAGGACTTGAAGAGGTTAGTGGCGGAACCATTACCATTGGTGATCGGGTCGTTAATGATCTTGAGCCAAAGGATCGTGATATCGCAATGGTTTTTCAGAATTATGCGCTCTATCCTCATATGAGTGTGTTCAAGAATATGGCCTATGGTTTAAAACTTCGTAAATTCAGTAAGCAGGAGATTAAAACCCGTGTTGATCAGGCTGCAAAACTACTGCAGCTGGAAGAACTGCTCGATCGAAAACCCCGCCAGCTTTCGGGTGGACAACGGCAACGTGTCGCAATGGGACGCTGTATTGTAAGAGAGCCTGAAGTCTTTTTGTTTGATGAGCCCTTAAGTAATCTGGATGCTAAACTGCGTGTGCAGATGCGTCTTGAACTACGTAAGCTCCATCGGCGTTTGAAAGTCACCAGTATCTATGTAACCCATGACCAGGTGGAGGCCATGACGCTGGGTGATCGACTGGTGGTTATCAATGAGGGCTATGCCGAACAGATCGGTTCTCCGCTTGATCTCTATGAACGACCGGCAACAAAGTTTGTGGCGGGTTTTATCGGTTCACCTTCCATGAATTTTATAGATGGTCGAATTAGTGAAGATGGGAAGCTGGTGGAGTTGCCTGGAAATCTACGTTTAGCTCTAAACTCTGAAACCGTTGATGGGTATGAGGGCAGGGAAGTAACGGTTGGGATCCGACCGGAACATTTTGCTCTCACAGAACAGGAGCAATCTAAATTTGCTTTAATGGTTGATCACGCAGAGTTTCATGGTGCGGATACAATTGTGTATGGCCGTTTAACAAATAACGACGAACTTATTACTGCTCGTTTACCACATATTCATCGTGTTGATTCTGAAAAACCACTTTTTTTGACGGTTACGCCTGAGTGTATTCATCTCTTTGATAAAGTAACCGGCAAGCGCATTTAAGTTGTGTGGTGTGCTTATCCATAATTACTTATGCCTGGAGTATTCAACTTCAAGGTGATTGTGGAAAAGGTTATATTAATGTGAAAAGTCTTTCACGTTCTGGTATGTTTGGCTCCGTTGAAGGCTCAATAAATTCAGAAGTTCTCAGGAAAAGCCAACTCTGGTTGTTCTCAAGAAACAACACAATGATCATAAATAGGAACAAATATGAATGTTGAAAGGGAATGTTATGTGGAGAATAAGGAAGGACTACTATGTTTGGCAGTAAAATGGCTTTAACATGCTTATAAGTTCAAAGCTTATGAGGAACGCCCTGTTGATCACCTGGGGAATAGTCCTGTTTGTATTCATATACGAGCAGCGAATAGATCTTGAGTATATCCAACAAGATCGACCCATAGTTTTCACAAATGACGCATATGTTTTTTCCAGCGTTGGCGAAAATGTTGATGATACAAAAAAATATCGACTGGATTATGGCAAAGGTAAAGTTCTGTATGGCTTTTCCCAGCCGGAAAGCTTTGTAAGCCAGCTGAAATTTAATTTCACCGGTTCCAGGCAGATACGTTTTGCTTCTGATTTTCATCTCACACAAAGTTGTCAAACAGACACCATTCCAAATGATTCAAAGTTGCATATTATTGTAAATAATGAAAGTGAATATCTTCTCTCAAATGCAGGCGGTCAGCACAGTGAAGTAACGATAGAACTAACATCCAACGACCAGGTATCTGTGCGTGCAGATGCCTCTCAGGGTGCCTGTGGGGCACTTCTGGTCAAGATGAATGAAATTGAGAAAGGCGGATGGCAGCACTATCTTTTAATCAATGGAATATGGTTGCTCTACATAGTGTTAATGCTGTCCTGTGGCAGACTCTTTTTACCCCTGCTATCCTTTGGAATATTTTATGTTTTTCAGAAAGCTGAGCTGATTTATAGCTCTGTTTTATCCTGGGAACAGCTCTTTATCTTCAGCTCGACGGCAATTCTGGTTGGTCTACTGATATCTCTAATAGTCTCTTTGCGGAAAAACAGGCTGGTGAGGGGGGCCGTTGTTGGTACACTTTCTCTTGGAATCGTATTGCTTGCCTGTTTGTTGCCCATGATAGTACTGGGCTTTGATGAAATGTTTCAGGTACAGATGAATAAATATGACTGGTTTGCAATCATGCAGACAGATCTTGCTGAGTCCATAGAGTTTGTTAAAGTGTTTGCACCGGTAAGTTTACTGGTTAAGCTTGGTTCATTAGTCTTCCTATTTCTGCTGCTACTGTATTTTTCAGGAAGAAAAAGTATTCAATATAAATTTGTCCATTGGCTCGGCATACTGTTTTTCGCACTTGTTCTGGTTTTTGTTGATAGTAAATCTCGATTAATAAGTAAGAGTTTTGCTGCGATTAATGAATATAATGATGATTTAGCCTTGCTTGAAGAGAAGGCGCAACAGCGGGCAAAGAATGCTGAGAAAATTGCGGCATCCAAAGATGGTACTGATGAAGTTTATGTGGTTATCATAGGTGAGTCAGCAAATAGAAATCATTTTTCACTTTATGGCTATCCCCGCTTTACAAATCCAGAACTGGAAAAACGACTTGAAGAGAGTGGTCTTGTTGTCTATGACCAGGCCTATTCGTGTGGCGTAAGCACTCTGGGAACTCTCCAGTATGCTCTTACTGCTGCAACTTTGAAAAAAGGAGCACCGCGAGCTTCTGCAACGATAATGGACGTGCTGAACCATGTAGGTTTTGAAACATCATGGATCCACAATGGCTCCACTTCTCTTCGAAATAATCTTCTGGGAGTAATCAGTGAGCAAGCTAAATATACTGATCATCTTTCCTCAATTTATGGCACGGAAGATGGTAAGCTACTAGCAGAAGTCGAAAAGATGCTGGCAAAGGATACTGGTAAAAATAAGGCAATTTTTTTAAAGACCCAGGGGAGCCATATTGCCTATTGTGAGCGTCTACCGGATGATGAAAAGTGGACGTTTGCTGATAAGGATTTTGATCGCTGGCTGATCCCCGATAAATATGAATTAACAAAGGTTTCGGCACAATCAAACTGCTTTGATGGAAGCATAAAATATACAGATTTCTTTATAGAAGAAATTATTGATATGGTTGAAGACACAGGAAAAACTGCGGCTGTTATCTATATCTCTGACCATGGTGATGAAGTTGTCCGAGGGACTGCTCATATGGGTAAATCACCAACATATGGTGTTTTTGCTGTGCCCATGATTCTGTGGTTTTCGGACAATTACCAGCAGAAATATAATGAAAAATATGCCAATATAGTTACGAATGCTGCAAATGTTTTTATCAATGATGTGTTATTTGATTCATTG
>DAOVZA010000372.1 GCA_030635405.1 Desulfocapsa sp. | reverse complement strand
GATATCGGAATTGATTCCATCGAAACAGCAGTGGCCTTCGGTGTTGCCATGGAAGCTGGAGTACTTGATTTCGGCGACTCGGATGAAATGATTCGGATCATGACTGAAGAAATCGCAAAGGGTACAGCTCTTGGACGCGTTATCGGAAACGGTGCCGGTAGTGTTGGTAGAACCTACGCTGTGACCAGGGTTCCTGTTGTGAAAAATCAGGCAATTCCTGCCTACGATCCTCGCTCTATTAAAGGAATCGGCATCACCTATGCCACTTCCACTCAGGGTGCTGATCATACCATGGGCTATACCATCGCTACAGAAATTCTTGGTGTTGGCGGAACTGCTGACCCTCTTTCAAAAGAAGGAATGGTTGAGCTTTCCCGGGGGCTACAGATTGCAACAGCAGCTATCGATTCCACAGGCATGTGTCTCTTTATTGCCTTTGCAGCACTCGATGATGGTGCCTGTCTACCAGCACTGATTGATATGTTGAATGCTCGCTTTGGTATTAACCTTAATGCTGATGATGTAACCAATCTTGGTATGTCTATCCTTAAAACTGAGCATGCCTTTAACGTGGCTGCTGGTTTTACGAATCTTGATGACAGACTGCCTGAATTCTTTGAGACCGAGCCTGTTCCACCTCACAATGCTGTTTGGGATTTTACAGGTGAAGAAATCGATACTTTTTGGAACTTCTAATAATTTTATATGAAAGTTCAAGTCAAGCTCTTTGCCTTCTTTCGTGAGGGACGTTTCATTAAGGAAGACAGAGAGTTACCTGAAGGCACAACGGCAGGACAGATAGTAGACGATCTGAATATTGATCGGGAAGAGGTTGGGGTGCTCATGCTTAACTCACGGCACTGTAAGTTCGAAACAGTACTTCAAGATACTGATATCTATGCAATATTTCCGGTAATTGGTGGTGGCTGAACAAGAAAATATCCTTGAGAGTATTGTTCGGTCTTCACAGGATCAATTTCTCTCTCTTAGTAGTGGGTTGACGATTGCTGCAGAGTTTAATTGTTCCCTTCTGGATGTTGAGCAGACGGCTCTTGAACATTCCATTGTCCCCATACGGTTTAAACGAAACAGCCTGAGTTGCCTTGAGCAACTCAGGCTGTTTCAGTCTCGGGTAGCCATAATCGGATGTGGCGGGCTTGGTGGAAGAACAGCAGAGCTTCTTACACGGTTAGGCATTGGCCATCTTATTCTTACAGACCCGGATAGTTTTTCAGAATCTAATCTGAACCGACAGATTTTTTGCACTGTCCATGCGCTTGGACGAGCTAAGGTTGAAGTCCTGGCCGGTGAGCTTACAAAAATTAATCCTGTGCTGGAAACTACGATACGAGAGAAGTGTTTTAATGCAGACGCCATTGTAACTACTGATGTCGTGGTTGATTGTCTTGATTCACCACAGGCAAGAAAAGACTTGTCTGTTCTTTGCCTAAAACACAAAATTGCCTTGGTTCATGGTGCTGTAAAAGAATGGTACGGGCAGGTCGGTGTAGAGCAAACACCACATATGCTAATAGATAAGCTTTACCCTGATACTCCTCTGGCAGCCCAGCCACCTCCCACCGTTTTGCCCATGACTGTTGCTCTTATTGCCTCCATACAGGCTACAGAAACCTGTAAATTTCTTCTCAACAAAAAATCTACACTTAACGGGAATATTCTGCAAACTGATCTTCTCCAGCAGGAATATGAAATGATTCCCTATAAAAACGATTAGTAATTATCAGACTGCTTCCATGTATGTATAGATTCACGTACAATGTTTGATAACTACTATTACTTCATTACTTTTATAAAGCATGTAAATGTGATAAAAAGCACAGGCGAATAGTCACAATCGAATCTCACTCTCAAAAGAGAAACAACAATAGCAATTTCCAGTAGGAGTTAACTACCATGGCAAGTGGACTTTTTATGATCCTTGATGATATAGCAATGTTACTCGATGATGCAGCTGTTATGAGTAAGATTGCTGCAAAGAAAACAGCAGCTATTCTTGGAGATGATCTAGCAGTAAATGCTGAGAAAGCAACAGGCTTTAAGGCGTCACGCGAACTTCCTGTTATCTGGGCAATCACCAAAGGTTCTTTTATAAATAAACTCATTATCCTACCCGTCGCATTTCTATTAAGTAGTTTTGCCCCCTGGATGATTGTACCGATTTTACTCTTAGGCGGTGCTTACTTAAGCTTTGAAGGGGCCGAAAAAGTGTATGAATGGATAGCAGGGCACGAGGAACATGAAGTGGCAGCCAGGGAAATCAGTGATCCAAAAGAGATTGTTGAACGTGAAAAAGTAAAAATAAAATCTGCTGTTCGCACAGATTTTATTCTCTCCATTGAAATCATTGTTATCGCTCTTGGTACGGTAATGGATCAAAGCTTTACCATGCAACTTATAGTTGTCAGCTTTATCGCCCTACTTGCCACGGTTGGAGTTTATGGATTGGTTGCACTGTTAGTACGAATGGATGATGTTGGTTTTTTTCTAATTGAACGAGCTGAAACATTAAAAGGCTTGTTACAAAGAAGCACTGAGATGAGTGGACGGTTGATGGTTGCCTCACTCCCTAAAATTATTCGTATACTTGGTATTGTCGGAACCATTGCCATGCTTCTTGTTGGAGGAGGTATGTTTGTCCATAATATCGAAATGGTACATCATGCACTGGATTTTCTTCCTTCAACGGTTAGTCAACTCCTTGCTGGCCTGATTGTTGGTGGCGTATTATTGGCAGTTATTCATCCAATACAGAGTGCAAGACAGAAGGCGTAAAATTTCTATGACAAATGATACCTTAATTAACTGGCTCAATCAGTTCGGCCTTAAAAACAGTATTGCTGAATCAGTTTCTCTGGCGCTTATTACACTTGGAATATTGGTTTTAGTAATATTGACGACATGGGTCGTGCAGCGCACTCTGCTCCCAGGTCTTGTACGGATTATTCAGAAAAATGGTCTTCACTGGGATGATCCACTCAT
>DAOVZA010000251.1 GCA_030635405.1 Desulfocapsa sp. | reverse complement strand
CTACATGGGCGATATCAATCTCAGGGCTGTTATGTATAATGGTATGGATAATACTAATTCCCTGTTGTGCGAAGTATTTTTTTATCTGATTAAGATTATGAGCAGAATTTCCCCAGGTTGGATCATATTTCGTAATGAGTGCGGCAAGGAGTCTTAATCTTTTGTTATGTTTGCGGATCCCTCCGATAAGGTCAAGGTAGGCTGCCAGTCCATCGAGAGAAAATTGGTCCGATGGCGGGATGGGGATGATAACATAATCAGACGCCATGAGGGCATTGTTCATCATCACCCCAAGGTTTGGAGGAGTGTCGAAAAAGACAAAGTCGTAACTATTTAATCCCGGATCCTGACTGATTAGTCGGCTGATACCTAAAACAGCATCTGACTCCTGGGCAATTTTTCGTTCCCAGAGCATACAGCGTGTAGTATTTGGGATGATTTTAATTCCTGGATGGTAGGTGTCGCAGGCTATCTCTGAGAGTAGAACTTCACCTTTTGGAGCTTCAAGGGCATCGATCAGAGAACGCTTGTTTCTATCATCGAAATTTTTAAGAAGAATTGATGAGCAGTTGGACTGTGGATCGGTATCGATGATCAGGATCGTTTTTCCAAGGAATGCAAGGTAACTTGTAAGGTTGATAACAGAAGTTGTTTTTCCTACACCACCTTTACGGTTTCCAAGGGTGATAAATATAGGTGGATCCTGGGATGTCATATGAAAATACCTGTTGGTATGGAATTTTGATGATGATTGTAAATGAGTAGTGTATTAATCTTTTTTCAAAAGAATATAATACAAGATGTAAAATAGCAAGTTGGAAATACAAGGTTTTTTTGTCATAATGCTTGCTGTGCAATGCTTTCAGGAATCGATGAGCGGTAAAATTATAGAGGGGATGAAGCTGTGAGTAATGTAATGAAAGGAATACTTTTTTCGGCTCTGATTTTTCCTGGAGCAGGACAGATTATCCTGTCAAAATACCTTCGAGGTGCGGTACTTTTTGGTATCACCTTTTTGAGTGGAATACTCTGTGTTACAGCTGTTGTGCGCCAGGCAGTTGTGATGCTGCAAGACGTTGTGGCTACAGGAGAGGCTGCAACAATCCCACAAGTGATGACAATTGTTATGGAAGCGTCAACCACTGCATCCACTGTTTTCCTGAAAATCTCATTTGCCATCATGTTTGGTTGTTGGCTCTTTTCTGTCGTTGATGCCTGGAAAATTGGGAAAGAGTTAGACAAAAAGAAAGCTGAAGCGGAAGAGCTGTAAAAGCGTAACTATTCTTCTCTGGTTACACCGGGTCCTGTAATTGTACTGTTCCCTCCACTGCCAGGAATAACTTTGATCTGTAGTGGAATACGTTCCTTTAATGTTTCCACATGAGAGATAATTCCGATAAGTTTGTTTTCCTCACGAAGTTGGGCAAGTGTCTCAAGAGCTGATTCAAGAGCGTTTTCATCGAGTGTTCCAAATCCTTCATCCAGAAAAAGAGAATCGACCCTGACATTGTGAGATGCCATACGTGAAAGCCCGAGAGCCAGTGCAAGGCTTACCAGAAAAGATTCTCCACCGGATAGATTTTTTGTTGATCGGACTTCATCGGCCTGATACGTATCAATAACATTGAGATCAAGTGGGAGACTTTTATCCCGGATCAGGATATAGCGATTATTCATTTTCCTGAGATGGGAATTCGCATGGTGAATCATCATCTCAAAGGTGAGGCCTTGAGCAAAATTTCTGAATTTTTTGCCATCGGCTGATCCGATGAGCATATGAAGCTTGTTCCATGAACTGATCTCTTTCTTTTGTGCTGTAACAGCTACTAATTGTAATGAGACTTTTGATTTGTTTTGAGTATTTCTTTTGAGTTGTTCCTTTGCTGTAATCGTAACTTCCTGTAAGGTCGTGAGTTGTTTTTCCTGATCAAAAAGCTGTTTTTCTATTTCTATTTCTTCTGCCTTGGAAAGCTGCTTTTCTTTTTCAATACGAAGATGTGCCGATTTTTCTTTAATAAGGGTTGTCAGTTCAGTCTCTTTTTGCTGAAGTGTACTCTGTAGTTCCTGTAATTCCTTTAATTGCTGTGGCGTTCGCAGTGCTCCTGAGAAATCATCATACGTTGCAAAGATTGATTGCGAAATAGCATCGTTGAAAAGCTTCTTTTGGATTGTGATCTCTTCAGATCGATTATTGGTTTCATTTGTGAGATGCTTTTGCAGTGTATTAACGGCGGTTATTTCTTTTTCTATATTCCCTGATGCTACCAATGATTGTGAGTGATTGTCCCTTGCTTCAGTAACTGATTGCTCGAGGAGCGTTTCCTCTTCTTTAGTTTCTTTTTTACCAAAAAGAGTTTTTCGCTGGTGCTGTAATTCGTTAAAATGGTTTTGAGAAGAGGCACACTGCTTTTCCTGCTCAGTTAACTGCTTTTCTTCTTTGGTACAAAATGTCTGCTTATGGGAACGTTCAATTTCAACTTTGATGAGTTCCGGACTGAGTTGCATTTCCTCATCTTTCTTTTCTTTCCATAGGTTAACTCGTTGTTTTAGTGTCAGGAGGATGGAGTCTAAATTCTTCTCAGTTATTTCAAAGCTACCATGAGGAAGCAGTTTTGTGGAAAGATCATTGTTTAATAATGTTAATTCGCCTGTAATTTTCACTTCCTGCTGAGTAAGGTTCTCGTTGTCTTTTTCGGTGGAAGTCAAAGCATGGTGCGATGAAACGAGTTCTTTTTCAAGAGTCTGGGTAATTGTTGTAAATTCTTTTATTTGATTTTGCTCTCTATCGAGTTCTTTTATGAGTTTTTCATACTGCTTCAGAGCATCTTCAAGATCTCTTTTGTGTTCAATGGTATTTTGTAACTCTTGTTCCAATTGATGAAATGAGGCTTGCGAAAGAGGTGTGAGTTCCAGATCTGAAAGAAGTTGTTCAATTACTTTCTGTGTATTGTCTATCTCAATTTCATTGTCTTTAATTTGTTTGTTGAGATAATTTATTCTCTCTTTAGAAACGACGTCTTCCTGGTTACTATCTGTGATTTGTTTTGTTATTACTGCTAATTCAGATTGGAATATTTCAAGTTGGTTTTTCTCTTTTGATACGGTAGGGAGAGTGCTTTGGTTATATGGATGGCTTAGAGATCCACAAAGCGGACAAGGCGTGCCATCCAAAAGTTCATTTCTATCTTCCTCAAGAGTTTGTATTCTGGCCAGTAGAAGCAGATTGCTTTCAAGTAGAGTGACTTCCCGCTGAGTCCTCTTTTGTTCAGCAATACTGATAGATAATGTTTTTGATCGTTCTTCACTTTGTTTGACTATGGCACTGACCTGCTCTTTCAGTGTTGTAATCTGTTCTGTTTTTTCCTTGTGTTGTTCAAGGTGAAGAATAACTTCATGGATACTTTTTCTTCTGCCTTCTGTTTTGAAAAATTGTTCCTGTAAATTTGAAAAGTTTTCTCCAGCTGTTAGTACTTTAATACTGTTTTGAATCTTTTCCTCTCTGACAATTGCTGAAGCAAGATCAGCCTGCGCCCTTTCCTTTTCTTTGGTAAGAGTTTCCAGGATGCCATTTTTTCTTTGTATTTCCTGACTGATTTGTATCTTTGTTTTTTGAATTCCTGCTAGTTCAGGGTACATTTCAATAAGTCGATTGATGATAATTTCAAGAGCACGAAATTCCTCAACAAGGTTTTCATCTTTAGCGTTCTTTTTGAAAAATATATCCAGGTTGGCTTTGTCTTCTTTCAGCTGAATTAATCGTGTTTCAAGTGTGTTCAGGATGGAGGCTTCTTTCTTTAATGTCTTCTGAGTCTTATTCAGACTATTTGTCTGTTCCTGAATGAACTTTTTGTTCTCAAGAAGTTTATGATCTAGTTTCTCAACTATCCTGATCGTTTCAAAACCACTTTTTCTGAGTCTTTCAGATTCCTCAAGATTCTTTGTAGCTTCCTTTATTTGTACAGTTATTATCTGCCTTGATTTTTCGAGGGTGATGTTTGTCTTTACGAGAGTGTTCTGTTCCTTAATAGACTTTTGCTGAGCTTCGTTGAGATGTTGTAGCGCGTCATGAAGTGGTTCAATCTCTTTTGCGACTAGAGCAGGCTGTAGACAACTTAAGGTGTCGTGTTGTTCTTTCTTCTCATTTTTAAGTTTTTCAAGCTGATTAATATATCCGTTTTGTTCATTTTCCAGTTTTACAATATTTTGGATCCAGGCGAGGTGTATT
>DAOVZA010000255.1 GCA_030635405.1 Desulfocapsa sp. | reverse complement strand
GTTTCATCAGGATAATATCGAGTGCAAATTGTTTTTTGAGGTTTTCATCTACCATGGCGTGTCCACCGTATTTAATAACAACGGTTTTGTGCCTGAACTTCTGCATATAAGGCAAAGATTCAATTAATCCTCTGGCTCGATCTATACTTTCCTGCATACCTTTCTATCCTTATTGAAAAAGTCCATATTTTCTTTTTAAATCAAATAACTACACTTCATAGCCATAAAACATATTCTCATTCTACTGATTCATCAGTTTGAAGTAAAGAAATCTTTCTTTTCCTGTCAGCACCGGGATTTCTTTACTTTTTTGAACTCGACGATTATATTCGGCCTGGTAATTGCAACAGTACCTATCCTACTTTACATATATGGAGATTTTAGTGAGGAACAAACAGATTAACAGCTTATGTTCAGGGCTGATTTTTTTCCTTCTTTTTATGGCCAGCCCTCTCTTTGCAGCAAAAGCACCAATCACCATTGAGGCTGACCACATGACATCTCTTGAAGAGGCAAACAATGTCCTCTTCACAGGAAATGTCGACGCGGCTCAGGCTGATGTCCGAATTCGTTCAGATGAAATGACTGTTTTCTACTCTGAGGCAGAAGAAGGTAAAAAACAGGAAGTAAAACGTCTTAAATGTGTTGGTAATGTGGAAGTCACCAAGGGAGAATGGCTGGGTACCGGAAAAATAATGAACTACCTCGCCCAGGAACGCAAAGTCATCTTGAGCGGTGACGCCAAGGCATGGCAGGGCACTGACCTTGTGACCGGAAACACCATTATTTATTATCTCGACGAAGGCAGATCGGAAGTTGTTGGTAGCCGTCCTTCGGCCACAGTTGATGGTGGCTCCACCGTAGAAAACAAACCATCACGTGTAAAAGCAACCCTCACCCCGCAATAACAATTATGGCTCAGCTGGAAACCGATAAGATTGTTAAACGTTACCGAACCCGCACCGTTGTTGATGGTGTAAGTCTTCAGGTAAATACCGGTGTTGTTGTGGGACTCTTGGGTCCTAATGGTGCCGGAAAAACCACCTCTTTTTATTCAATTGCAGGGTTTATTCGCCCCAATGGCGGCCGTGTTCTTTTAAATGGTGAAGAAATCACCAACCTTCCCATTCACAAACGTGCCCAGAAAGGTATTTCCTACCTTGCCCAGGAACCCTCGGTCTTCAAGAAACTCACGGTGGAAGAAAACGTTCGTATCATTCTTGAACCCTTAGGGCTCTCAAAAAATGAGATTAATAACCGAATCGATGAGTTAATGGCAGAACTCAAGATCGAGTACCTGCGAACAAACAAAGGACATGCGCTCTCTGGCGGTGAACGACGCCGGGTTGAAATCATGAGGGCTCTTTCCACTCGTCCCGATTTCATTCTCCTTGATGAACCTTTTGCAGGTATCGACCCACTCGCTGTAGCTGATCTGCAGAAACTCATCATCGCCCTGAAAGACAAAGGTATAGGGGTGCTAATATCTGATCACAATGTACGGGAAACTCTTCAGGTTTGTGACTTTGCATACATTATGAATGCCGGACAAATTTTAACCAGTGGTGTTGCTGATGACATCATTGAAAGTGAAGTGGCCCGAAAGATGTATCTTGGCGAAAATTTCAGCATGTAACATAAAAAGAAAACAATGGCCCTAGAACTCAGACAACAGCTCAAGCTCTCTCAAAAACTGGTAATGACGCCTCAGTTGCGTCTTGCCATTAAACTGCTGCAAATGAATCGTCTGGAGCTTGGAGATGCGCTACAGGCTGAGATTGAGAAAAATCCAGGTCTTGAAGAAGATGTAAGCGTTCAAAACAATAAAGAGAACCCCCAAAGCCTCTCCTCCACAACGGAGCAGAAGGGAGAACAGAAAGAACAGGATCACACCGAACAGGTTCGAGCTGAAGATGTTATCCCCGAAACCAACTGGGAAGACTACGCCAACACCTTTGACAGCAACGTCTCTTTTTCCCACGAAACACCAGCTGCTGATGCACCAAGTCAGTTTGATTTCATCTCTGAGAAACCTGGTCTGTTAGCCTATCTACAGTGGCAGCTTGCCCATTCAGAGCTTGAAGCTGACGAGTGGGACATTGCACTTTTTATTGCCGGAAATCTTAACCGCTACGGATTCCTTGAATGTACCCTTGAAGAAGTAATGGAAAGCACAAGTTGTGACCATGACTCTGCAGAGTATATTCTCGAAGTCATTCAGGATCTCGACCCACCTGGCATTGCAGCCCGCGACGTATCCGAGTCTCTCTTTCTCCAACTGGAACGTATGGGAATGGAAAATTCCCTTGCTGCTGAGATTGTAAAAGACAGTCTCAATCATATGCAGACCCGTAACTACAAGGCAATCAGTCAAGCTACCGGGCGTAAACGTAACGAAATAGTGAAAGCCATTGAGTATATCACCTCAGAGCTCACTCCCTATCCAGGCCTGCCCTATAGTAATGAAACCACCAATTATGTTGTACCAGATGTTTACGTACGAAAAATTGATGGTGAATTTGTTGTTCATCTCAATGAAGAAGATATCCCAAACCTAAAGCTGTCTTCTCAGTTGCAGAATTTACTCCAGGCAGAAGAAGATTCTCTCGAGAAAAAATCAAAAGCGTACATAAAGGAAAAGTTGAAGGATGCTGGATGGTTTATAAAATCGCTGCACCAGCGTCAGCGTACCATATTTAAAGTCATGGATAGTATTCTCAAATTTCAGGCAGATTTTTTCGAGCATGGCGCAACCCGGCTCAAACCCCTTATCCTCCGTGATGTTGCAGAAGATATCGAAATGCACGAATCAACCATCAGCCGTGTAACTTCAAATAAATATGTTCACACACCCTTAGGCATTTATGAGCTGAAGTATTTCTTTTCAACGGCCATCCCGAGACAGGGAGCTGAGGCTCTAGCGGCAGAATCTATCAGAGAACGTATCAGGAAGATGATTCAGGAAGAAGATCCCTACAAACCTCTCAGTGACAATGCTATTTCTTTAAAGCTTGGAGAGAAAAATATTAAAATTGCCCGCCGTACCGTCGCCAAGTATAGGAAACAGCTAAAGATACTTCCAGTAAAGCATCGTCGTAAAGTAAGATAATTTGCTACTCTGGAATAAAAAACAACTGTTTTTTCGGAATCACCAGAGTTAATTCTTCATTTTCTGCAAAAACTCTTTTACCTCGTTGATGATCCTGATCAACAAGTACAGAAACTGCCCCCACTTTCACATTATAACGTACTGTGGACCCTAAGAACTCCAGCGATTCTATTATACCGTTTAAGACAGCCGAGTCGGAGCTTTGCAAATCCGTTTTTATCTGGACACTTTGAGGTCTAAAAACAACAACACCCTTCTGCCCACTCGTGCCTTCAATGGGAATTTCAACTCCTCCTTCAGCCTTCAAAATGTTTTCACCATCAACTGAGACCACTTCACCTTCAATCATATTTGTTGTTCCAAGAAAATGGGCGACAAAACGGTTTTCCGGATAATCATACAGGTCCATGGGAGAACCCACCTGCTGGATAATCCCCTTATCAAGAACAGCCATTCGATCAGAAATGGTATTCGCCTCTTCCTGATCATGGGTAACAAAAATTGTGGTCAGGCCAAGTTTACGCTGCAGCTTTAGGATATCAGTACGCATCTGCACCCGAAGATTTGCATCAAGATTCGACAACGGTTCATCAAGCAGCAATAACCGTGGCCGTGTCACAATAGTTCTTGCCAGTGCAATTCGCTGCTGCTGCCCGCCAGACAACTGGGAAGGATGACGATCTGCAAGATGCAGCAGTCCCACCATATCAAGTGCTTCCTTAACCCTATCCTTGATTTCTGCCTTGGGAACCTTCTGTTCTTCAAGACCAAAGGCCACATTTTTATGAACTGTTAAATGGGGCCACAGGGCATAATTTTGGAAAACCATCCCAACATTTCGCTTCCAGGGATGCAGAGCGGTGATATCCTCATCATCGATCGTAATATGCCCCTTTGGGTTTGGTCCAAATCCTGCTATGGCTCTGAGCAGAGTTGACTTTCCAGAACCGGATGGCCCAAGAAACGCAAAAAATTCTCCCGGCTCTATTTCAAGGTTGATCCCTTCCAGTACCTTCGTCAAACCAAAAGAGACATGAAGATCTTCAATTTTCAATC
>DAOVZA010000161.1 GCA_030635405.1 Desulfocapsa sp. | reverse complement strand
GATCAGTTCTAAGAGCTGCTCCCATGGATGAAAATGTTACAATCTCCCTCTCATGGGCGCCAACCAGAAGTTGAATCTTTGGTTTGAGTGAGTCGATGGCATCGATAAGGACATCTGGTGCAGGAGAGAGGATGTCGTCCAGAGTTTCTTCTGCTGCAAAGACTTCCAGCGCTTCCACCTGACATTTAGGGTTAATAAGAGCAATACGCTCTTTAGCAACCGCGACTTTTGCTCGACCAAGGCTGCTTTCAAGAGCTAATATTTGACGATTTATGTTGGATGGCTGGATGGTGTCAAAATCAACAAGGCGCAAGCGTTCGACACCAGCTCTAGCCAGTCCTTCTGCCGCGTATCCACCCACTGCTCCGATCCCGACAATGGTGACCATGGACTTCTGCAGGGTGCTAAATTTTGTTTCACCGAGGAAACAGCGTGTTCGTGAAAAGCGTTCCATGTGACCACTCCTGCCAGTATCACTGGCAGGAAATGAAATTTATAATGGGTTTAGAATCTAAATCCAATATTCAGGTAAGTAGAAATTTGTGAGCTTGTGGATTCTATGTCAATAACACCGTATGGTGTGCCATATGTGAATTGGGTTTGTTTCCCATCAACATCTATCTGGGTGAAATGTATCCCGCCCTCAAGAAACCAGGAAGAGGCGAAATCGTACAATCCAGAAATATCAAGCATGATTGCGGTACCGTCCATATCGCCTTCTGATACCTTCATTGGCACACGTGCCAGATGATGATCTTCGTCCTGGGCATCTACATAGGGAGAGAAAGCTAAACTACCAGACATTATAAAGTTGGGAGAAAAACGGTGTTCTGCTCCGATTAGCAGGTAAGGCATTTTGTAGGCAATTTCATAGGTGATGTCTACGCTGCCATCGCCCCAATATTCAACTCCTGGATAACCGGAAGGGGAATACTGGTGAATTGCCTGACCTTCGAATTCGAAGTTTTGATAATGGTATCCTACTCCTGCGTAGACTTGAGAAGATGGCCTCTGCATGAATATCCATTCAAGGTCAACATCAAAAATAAATGCATTGAAAGTGGAGATGTTTGATTCTGAATATACATCAAGCTGGGCCGGGTTAGAGGTAGTCAGCCAGTCCCGATCGATCATATGGCTGTCCGGCTCTGTTATATTTGTTTTTATTGTTCCATTGATGCGCCACTTGGGGTTAATGATCAACTCAGCATTAAATCTAGCCAGAAGAACATCTAAAGGCCATTCAAGTTCACTTATTGGGAAGTGTACGTTGCCAGTACTCCCATCGGAGAAGTTAATGGCACCACCGATCGAATAAGTTGTGTCGCCTGACATAAATTCGCTACCAATTGAAATGTCAAAAGCACTGCTTTTGGCAGGACTTTCAATGGTGTTTTGTGCTGCAGTGTCAATGGAGATTTCTTCTGTGGTTGCAGCAAGTGCTGTTCCTGAATAAAGAAGGCCAAAAGCTAAGCTAAGAGCTGTTGCCTTTCGTACTTGTTTCATTTGTGTTTTCCTCAATTTGATTTTAGAAACTTTGTTTTAAGCTGACTTCTAACTCACCGTAAATACGGTCTGCTATGAGAAGTTGTTAGCAATAATATTTGAAGTAATGGAAAAAATAATGTCCGATTAATTTTATAGTAAAATAATGATATAGGCTAGAACTATTGATGGTTTGATAAGAAAAAATGCAAAAGAAATAAGCGAAAAAGATAAACGCGATCTGCTGGGAGTTATCCTAAGTGTGGATAGCTTTTTCATCTGGTCCTGGCAAATGCCAGGGCCAGACATTGTTTTACTAAAGATTGAATAAGTAAGACTGCGTTAATTTGTGTTTTCAACGCCGCTTTTTGTAGAGGGAAGTCCACAGGCAACGCCAGATTTCCCACTGCATCCATTGCAACCCTGTCTTTTTTGCATGAGCCCGGCAAGAACAGCCTTCTCTGTAATGAAGTCGCGAAGTTGGTAATATTGCTCGGTAAGTAAAGCTACCTGGGATGCATCGGGGCTATCCGATGTCATTAAAAACTGATAGGCCTTTTTTTTCTCTTCAAGTTCTCTGCGTAAATCTGCTGTTTCCAAAAGAAAAGCTTCATATTTTTCTTTTGCTTCAGCGGAGACTTGTGGCTGTTGTCCTTGAGGACGCTGTCCCCTGCAACCCTGGCCCGGGGTAGCATCTGCCGTTGCAGAACTATACTGGGCAAAGAGTAATAAAGCTGTGGAGAGAAGACAGAAATAAAGTAGTACTTTTTTCATAAGAATGATCCTCTTTAACAATTTATCTGAAAAGGCTTCAAGTAAATCATTATCACAAAGTGGCACAAAATTCAATTGGGTAATGTTATGGAAAAAAATTACCTGACTCAAAAAATAGAAAATCCTTTTATTACCGTTTTAAAAAGATATTTATTGAAGTCTTAGGAAATTGATTTGGATGCTTGAATTCTATTTACCTCTTTGCTTGACCTCCCATTCCAGTTGCTATACAATAAGTTATGATTTTGTGTTGTTTTTTATCTATGTAGTTGAAATTAAGAAAGATTATCCAGGTGAGTTGAGTCATGGACGCAGGTTCTGAAGACAATAGAAAGGCTATAGCCAAATTTATTAAACGAATGCCCAGTCTTTCCACAACAGTGGGAAAGGTTATGGAAATTTGTAGTCGTACGGATGCCTCTCCGAATGAGCTGAATAGGGTGATTTCTCTTGATCCTGTTCTCACCGGACAAGTATTGAAGCTCATTAATTCTGCCTATTATTCTCTCGTCAACAAAGTTACATCACTTACTCGTGCCATAACCATGCTTGGTATGAATACAGTGAAAAATATGGCACTGAGTACTGCCATTATTCGTTCCGTATCGGGAGCGAAAAAATCAAAAGCACTTCCAACGAAAAAGTTTTGGGCTCATTCCATTGCAACGGGAGTGTGTGCAAAATTGCTTGCTAAGGCAAATGGCGTCCCGGTGATGGAATGTGAAGAATATTTTATTGCTGGCTTACTGCATGATCTTGGAAAGATTCCTTTTGGTGATGAATATATAGATGTACTACATAAGGCAAAGGTCGACTGTCAGCCACTCTTTGAAGTTGAACGCGAAATACTTGGAGTCGATCATCAGGAAGTCGGGAAAATGATAGCTGAAAAATGGAAACTAAATGATGCTATGACAAGTGCGATAGCCTTTCACCATGACGTTGATGGTGCTGCGGAAGAACATCGAGTTCGTGCGGCCTATGTGGGGCTTGCCAATATGTATGCTAACATTCTTGACCTTGGTTATGCCGGCGATCCTTTTCCTGCGGATACTGATGTGGATAGAATGATGGAACTGACCGGAGTAAGCTGGGATATGTTTCAGGAAGTCGCAACAAGTGTTGAAGAAGAAATTGAAAAAGCACAGGCTTTTCTGCAAAACTAAAGGATAGCAGCAATGATGAAAGTTAAGTTTTGGGGAGTCAGGGGTTCCATTCCCTGCCCAGGTCCTCATACCATGAAGTATGGTGGTAATGGTGCCTGTATTGAGTTACGAGTTGAAGACAGGAAGGAGATTATTGTTATTGATGCCGGTTCCGGAATTAGGGAACTTGGCAATTATATGCTTGCTAATGATCTGGCCAATGGACCTCTGGATATCGCTCTGTATCTTTCTCATACACATTGGGATCATATAATGGGGTTCCCTTATTTTGTTCCAATTTATATTCCTGGTACCCAAATGGCAGTGCATGGTCCCGTGAGTTATGAAGATGATCCATTAGAGGATGTTGTTGGTGGCCAGATGAAATATCGTTATTTCCCCATTAATGTTGGCGAATTGGCCTCTGATATTGAATATGGCCGTTTGAGAGAAGAACCGAATCAAGATTTAGGAAACGGACTTCTCTTAACTACTAAAATTCTTAATCATCCAATCACTGCCCTTGGCTATCGATTTGAATATAAAGGGAAAGTGTTCTGTACCTGTTACGACCATGAGCCATATCGAAATCTTTTCATCACCGACCCGGATCATCCCGAATATGATGAAGCAATGGCCTATGAAGGAGAGGATGTCGCTAAAGAGCAAAACCAGGCCATAGAAGATTTCTTTAGAGGTGCTGATTTACTAGTGCATGATTCTCAATATACTGAAAAAGAGTATGAGACAAAGGTTAACTGGGGACACTCAACCTTTGAATGGGCGATTCAAGCTGCTAATCGGGCTGGAGTGAAGAAACTGGCTCTTTTTCATCATGACCCCGATCGTACAGATGCACAGATTGATGAAATGGCAAAGGACTATTGTGAACCTGGAAAATATGGTGATACGGAAGTCTTCTTTGCAACGGAACAGACTGAAATAATACTGTGATTTTTACAACCTGTTCCTGATACGTTCCACGGTGTTAAAATCGGGCTGATAATTTATTGGAGGAGTTTGGGGGAGTGGTAGCAATAATTCTTCCCCAAATGGAGTGAGCGCAATGTTTCTGTTATAGGCTTCAATAAGAAGACGCTCCAGGTTAACAGTATCTTCAATATTATAAGCAAGAAGAGTTTCCAGAGCTTTTTTATTATTATTGGTGATGTATTCTTGCCAGAGCAGAACAGCAAAATATCCATCCACACCGTCAAGTTCACCACGATCTATTCCCAACTGTTTTTCACAGCCTTTAAGACCTCCTTTAAATCCGAGTCGTGCCAGAATATAGCGTAAATCGATGTGTGCATGGGTGAGCTTTGTGTGGAACCAGCGTTCGATTACCGGGATATCAAACCCTTTGCCATTATAAGTGACAAGTACGTTGTATTTCCAGATATCCTCTTCAAAATCATCAAGATTCTTTCCGTTCACGTAACAATATATGTCACGGCCATCATAGAGAGCAATGGTGGTAATTTCGGCATTTGGGCCAAGTCCAGTTGTTTCAATATCAAGATAAGCAGTACTTTTCCTGAAATGTGAAAACAGACGCCATTGCTCATTGGCCGGTAAACGTTTGCTGAAAAATTCTGGGCCGTTGTTCAGTTCGGTTCGTGAGTTTTGTAATAAAGAAGAGATTTGTGAAAGGGAGCTGTTGGGAAGTTTTACTGGTGGGTTATCCTGCCACGCATCCCAGCTATGGATTCCTGCTTCCCAAATGTTTTTTTCTGTCTTTGCACCAATTCCCGGAAGGTGAATAAAGCTGTGAGTAAGCATTTTTTGTATCTCGGTTAATTAGCGATCAGTGAGGGGAAATAGTACAAATAGTGTTTACATAAAAAAACCTGCAATTCCAAGAAGAAAAGCAGGTAGATAAAGAAAACAATATATGTAAAACAGGAGGGAATGAATCCATTGAAGTTTTCATTCCCTCCTGTGTTAGTCCACAATTAACTTGGGATATTTAACAGCAGGCAAGCTTATTTACCAAGTTCGTGAAGGAGCTGCAAGCTTTTTTTGTTCCCACTCTTGTTTTTTGTCAGGAATCACTTGTAGAGGCAGAAATAACTGGTCTCTTGTTTTATACGAACACCAAATTTAATACCTTTTTCCACGTCAAAACTTTCCCCTGCCTGAAATGATTTCCAAGTATCATTTCCTGGCAGTTTGATATCCATGCTGCCTGAGATTACAGTCATTATTTCAACGGAATCTGTTCCGAATTCATAAGCTCCAGTTGCCATAACTCCCACAGTTGCAGGT
>DAOVZA010000404.1 GCA_030635405.1 Desulfocapsa sp. | reverse complement strand
GGACTTGACATCCCAAGTGCGAATACAATCATCATTACTCGAGCAGACAGGTTTGGACTTGCTGAAATTTATCAGCTTCGTGGAAGAGTTGGAAGAAGCCATGAACAGGCCTTTGCATATTTACTCGTACCATCGCTTGACGGATTGTCAAAAGATGCGAGGCAGCGATTGCGTGCCCTCATGGATTATAATGAACTAGGAGGGGGCTTCAAACTCGCAATGAGCGACTTGCAGATAAGAGGCGGAGGCAACATTCTTGGCGAATCACAGAGTGGTAATATTGCAGCCGTGGGCTATGATCTCTATTTGGATTTGCTCCAAAAAACAGTAGAAGATTTAAAAAAGAGGGCAGAACTTGGTGATGATTACGCAGAAGAAGAATATATTGATCCGGAATTGAATATACAGGTTTCAGCTTTTATCCCAGATAATTATATACATAATACTGATCAACGTTATATCGCTTATCGAAAGATTACCAGTCTGCACGATGAAGATTCGCTGGCAGATCAGAAGGATGAGCTAAGAGACAGATATGGTCCTCTTCCAACAGAGGTTGCCAATCTTCTTCAGGTTATTTCGCTCAAATTGGCTTGCAAAAAACTGAAAATAAGCAAACTCGATCAAGGTAAAGACATACTGGCCTTCTCGTTTTTGGACAATACATCTGTTAAGCCTGAAAAAATACTCACAATGGTAAAAAACAGTAAAGGAAATGCAAGATTTACTCCCGATGGGAAACTGGTTGTAAAAGAACCATTGCTCACCCCTGAAACAGTTTTTCAAGAGATCAAAAAAATCTTGCGGGCTCTCATATAGTTGATTACAAGAAACGTACACATTTATGAAACCACTTCAACAATAGAATATTATGCGTTTTTCGCGTTATTTAATCGTTTTCTTTTCTATATTTATATTTTCAAACAATGCCCATGCCGGTGATGTTGTTGACCGTATTGTAGCTGTTGTTAACGATGATGTTATAGCCCTTTCTGAGGTCAATGAAGAAGGTATGCCGATGTATCATCGCATTCGAGATGAGGCATCAGCCAGTCAAGTAGATGAGGCTATAAAACAGGCCCAACAAGAGATTCTTTCCGGGCTTATCGAACAGCTCTTAATTTCCCAGAGGGCGAAACAGCGCAACATACAAGTTAATCCATCTGAAATTGATGCTGCAGTTGATAGTATTTTGTCGAGAAACAATACTACAATTGAACAATTTCATGCTGAGCTTGCAAAAATAGGCACTAATGAAAAGAATTATCGGAAAAGACTTCGCAATCAAATTTTACGCTCCAAGCTGATAAGCTACGAAATTCGTTCTAAGATTGTCATTACTGATCGCCAGATCCAGGATTATTACCAAAAGAGTTACAGCAGCATAAATATTGATGAAGGGTATCACCTTTTGCAATTTGGCTGCAGTTGGGGTGAAAATGGCCGTTCAGGCAGTTCTGAAGAGGCGAACATGCGTGCAATTATGCTCCGAGATATGGTTTTAAGCGAGTCAAATTTTAACGAACTTGCAAAGGAATACTCAGACCTCCCCTCTGCTGCTGATGGTGGTGATATTGGCGTTTTTGCTAAAGAAGAATTGGCAGATTATATGTGGGATGCAATAAAGGATCTTAAGCCTGGCGAGACCAGTGAGATTATACTCACGCCCTCAGGATTTCAATTTTTCAAACTCTTATCCTCAAAAAAAGGAAATGTCCTTACACAAGCACCACTGGAATCCGTATCTGAAGAAATTCGTGCGAAGCTCTATGATCAGGAACTGGATAAAAAGTTTGACAATTGGATGATACAGTTACGTGAACATTCTTATATTGAGGAACTGTTGTAATGGATACAAAAATTCCCCTGGAAAATTCAGTAAATAACCCGCTGGATTCTGACGGTTCCAATCAGAGTAATTCTTTAGGAAACACCTTTTATAATGAGAGAACAAAAAAAAGTATATCCCTTGAAGAAGTAGCAGAATCCACATGTATCCATATAGCAACACTACGAGCTATTGAGGCTGGTGACCGGGATAAAATGCCTGCTGAAGTTTTTTCACGAGGATTTGTAAAATTGTATGCAGAATATCTTGATCTGGACACGCAAGATATAATGGATCGATATAATAATGAAATAGTAGCCCTGGGAGGGACAGGTCAAGACCGCAACGAATCGTTAGCAGGTACTAGTTTTACAGGGAAATCTCCTTTCATCACGCTTCCTAGAATTCTTTTGTTAATTTTTTTCTTTTTCCTACTCTTTATCGGATACTGGCTATGTACCGGCAATAATTCCCCTTTTGCCAGTCAATCACGTGACGTATACTTTGAGAAATATTACGTAGAACGCAATTCCTCCTTGTATGCTTCGAAAAAGAAATCATCTACTGTTGACACTTCAGACAGCATAGTCACTTCCATGCATTAAGGGAGCATCCAAAGAATAACTTCCTGATCTTACTTGCCCTGTCGTCCCTCTTCTGCGTTGCATCAAGGCTTACATAACCCGTTATGCTCTCCTTGCCGCGCCTTGAACATGAACGACATTGCGGCGCAATATCAAAAATTTATTCTTAGACGACCCCTGATGGCACTTATCCATACTCCAGCAGTAGTAATTCATGTTACCGACTATGGAGAATCGGACAAAATCGT
>DAOVZA010000153.1 GCA_030635405.1 Desulfocapsa sp. | reverse complement strand
GATATATCTATTTTTACTTAATGAGCTTGTAAACAGTCATAGTATATGATCTATTTACAAAATGATTTGTATTTGGGGACGCTAACGAAGATGTGAATTTATTCTGAGGGCCCAGGGACTACTCAAAACAATCAGACCTGATGGCCTTCCACGGCAGTAATATCTTCCCCACGTATAATTTTCACAAGCTCAACCAGGGCCTGGACAAACAATAAAGAAAACCCTATGGGGACAGCACTTTCAGTCATCCATTTAGGAACACCAAGCATGGTTGATGTTTTTCTCCCAAGCTCAATGGACTCAGCAACTATTCCAATGCCGTAATAGACTGCGACAAAGGAGAAGAATGCAATAACAATGAGCGACAGAGATTCAAGTACCTTAAACTTTCCCTTACTTAAAGAAGAAGTGAACAGTTCAACCGTTATTAAACCTCTCTTTTTCAATATATGGGCACTTGCAATATATACAGCCCATATTTGAACAAAGCGTGTTATTTCATCGACCCATATCGTCGGCGAATTAAAGACCTTTCGCATAACGACTTCGTAGGTAATCATGGCACCAACGGAGAAAAACATCCACGCCGCAACATGGGCTGCCACTTCTGTTATTTTGTCGATTGTCCGAATCACTTAATTACCTCAAGACAGATCCACTATTTAATACGAAATAGTGGATCCATTTTTTCTAATACTTATTTTACAGCTTAGCAGCTTCCATAACGATTGTTTTTCCAAGATCGCCGGATCGCTCAACGTACTTGTTAACAACTGGTTTTGTAGCCTCACGCCATTGATTGCGTTCAGCATCTGTTAAATCAACCACTTTGATTTTATCCTGTGCCCAGGCAAGAGTATCTGCTTCAATCTTACCCATTTTATCACGAAGTTCTTTTTCAACACGAAGACCAGCTTTACTAATGATAGCACGTTCACTATCGCTCAGTCCCTGCCATACTTTCTCGTTTATAATTACGATAAACTCGATATCGGCATTATAGGTCAGAGTCATGTAATCCATAACTTCATACAATTTTCTGGATTTCACAGCGGTGATTCCAGTCATACCAGCATCAACGGTACCTCGTTGATAGGCAAGAAACTGTTTAGAACCAGACATCATGGTTGGAGCACCCTCTAAGGCAAGAACTGTATCACCCAAAGTTTTTCCAAATACACGAACCTTTTTACCTTTCATATCAGCAGGAGTTTTAATCATCTCTTTTTTGGTCAAAAGGATGGAACTTCCATAAGCCTGCCACCAGAGAACGCGTGTTCCGGTTCCAAGAATAGCTTCATCAAGTGAAGTACGAATAGCACTGCCTGGAGCGGTAGCCTTAACAACTTTTTCCGGGCTATCAAACATGAAAGGGACATAAAAGATATCGACTGCTGGGATGGTTCCGGCAAAACGGGTCAATGAAGCAACACCCATTTCAATAGCTCCTGAAGCAACTGCCTGTGGGACTTCTTTATCTTTGTAGAGCTGAGCTGATGGGTATATTTCAATTTTTAAGCTGCCATTACTCTCTTTTTCCACTTCCTGCTGAAAGTCGAGTAAATTCTGTCCAAGATGATGCTTCAATGGCAACTGCAGACTGATACGCAATGTCTTCTCAGCATAAGCTACTGATGCTAATGAAAACACCATAACGACAACCAGTGATAACTTACAAATTTTCTTCATCAAATTCTCCCTGTAAATTTATTAAATATCTTATACTCAAGCTATTAGAGCCAGCACTTTGATTTCAAATACACATTAGGTTCCATAATTTTTACAAAAATCTGCTTAGAGGCAGAAAATAGTAGAAGAACCCGCAAAAGATTCTTATTAACAAAATTCACCACAAAATTAAAGCACAAATATGTTAGACAATTGCACAATACACATTCGAAAAGAAATCCCTGAGTCAACTACCAAACTCTCTCTTTTTGTTTAAGGTGCTTTAATTTAAACAGAAATAAAAATAAGAAAGGACTGTATTTTGTGTTGTTTCATCGGGATACAGATGAATATCTGTATCCCAAAATTATTACGGCTACGACAAACTCAGCTGTCTATACTTTAAATTTTCCGACCAGCCCCTGCAACTGTCCAGCAAATGAGTTGAGTTCTCCAGCAGTTGTATTCACATTATCGGTGCTGCCAAGCATCTGGTTAGCTGACTGATCAACATCAGCGATATCTCGTGCAACTTCCTGAGAAACGGTGGAAGCCTGACTAACATTCTCGGTAACTTCCTGTATACCTTGAGAAGCCTGATTAATGTTACCAGCAATCTCTGTGGCTGTTGATGTCTGAGTATCAACAGAACCACTGATACCAGCTACAATCTCATTGATCTCGCCAATGACCTTTGAAATTTCCTCAATTTCAAGCACTGTTCCCTTGGTGGTCGTTTGAATACCTTCAATCTTACTTTTTATCTCAAGTGTTGCATCTGCTGTCTGTTTCGCAAGATCTTTAATTTCATTTGCAACAACAGCAAACCCCTTACCAGCTTCGCCTGCACGAGCAGCTTCAATGGTTGCATTTAAGGCAAGCAGGTTAGTCTGTGCAGAAATCTCGGTAATAGTTTCCGTTACTTTACCAATATCATCGGCAGCACTTCCCAATTCATGTACTCGCACAGATGAATTAGCGGCCTGCTCAACAGCCTTTGTTGTTATTTCACGAGCTTTTTCAGTACTTGTGGATATCTCATCACTGATAATAGCAATTTCTTCGGTTGCAGCAGCCACACTTGCAACATTCTGAGCTGCATCTTCAACTGCAATGGACACAGTGTCCATGTTAACACTCATTTCCTCTGCTGCAGCTGCAACTGTACTGGCTTTCCCAGCAACATTACCTGTTTCTTCACTCATCTCTGAGGAAAGCCCTGCCAATTTCTGGTTAGCAGTATCCAATGACCCTGAAATGCCTTGAATCTGTCCAATCATAGAAGATAAGTTATCCAGCATTTTATCAATGGCATTTCCAAGCACACCTATTTCATCACGACTTTGCAGATTCATTCTTGTGCTAAGATCACCTTCGCCTTCGGCTAGCTCCATGGCAACTGTGGTCGCTTGCTGAATACCTTTGAGGATCATAGATGTTACAAAATAGACTAACAAAGCAGATATGACAAAAACAATGACAAAACCAATGAGCGCTATAGTTATTGCAGTTTTTTGAGAACTGGCAAGCGCCTCTGTTTTCTTTTCGATACCTGCGGATAAGTAATCTTCAACCTGTTTCAGTAAATTAATCTTTTTGGTAATTGTCTCAAACCAGTAGATGGAATCAATACCCAGAGTTTTTGTGGGATCAAGGTTCACGTTTCTTGCAGTCTGGCGCATTTTTTCCACCTCATCAACGGCCGAGCCACTCACTGTCCTTTGCAGAAAACCTTTCTCCTCATTTGTTGCCAATGCTTCAAAAACAGAAAGGTAGGTATTCTGTTCTGTAACCAACTGTATAAAAAGGCTGTACATACCAGCAGAAAAATTCCCCTTGCTAAAAACGCCACTCAGTACTGCTCTTTCCTTACCGGCTCGCTCCTTACTTTGCAGAAAATTATAGTAGGCACCAATCTGTGATGCCAGCTCAGCGTTAGTCGACAAATGAGTCATATAACCAATAACATTCAACAAGTCTGTATTTGCACCGGTATAATAGGTAACTGCATCTTTAACAGTACGCTTCTGACTTGAGATCCCCTGACGTTCCGCCCCAAGAATAGTGAAATGTGCCAGCGCTTTGTTCATTTTACTTTCAAGTTCGGAATCAAAATTCTTAAAATCAAAATCCACCAAGGAGTCTTTCAGGATATTCTTTTTTGTATCAGTGTCTCTTCTCTGTGCAGAAAGTTTCTCTCCAAATTTTTTCCCTTTACTGCCAAGAAAACCAGCAGATGCTCCCCTCTCTTTCTGAAGTTCGTGTACCACATTACTGATATTGCTGGAGAGCAATGACAGTTCATGTATTGCATTGTAAGAGTTCAACTCTTTATAACCAGTAAACAGACCAGTCCCAGCTGTATAAATATATGCCCCAAGTGGCAGGACAACAATTAACAATATTTTAAATTTTAGAGACATCTGCCTAAGCATATTCATGTTTTTTCCTATCAAAATGTTCAGAGTAATTTGTTCTACAGATCATGTATATTCAGGTGAAATATAGTCACCCAATCAAATGCTATCGTAAACGAAATTAAAGATCCAGTAATTTTGTGGTTTTGGGTCAATTAAAAAAAGAATGACAGCTCAGTCTTTGTTTGTCGCCTTTTAGAAACATTTAACATTCCTCTTTGATTTCAAAGAATAATACAGGTAACATAAAGAAACGTTCTTACTAAAAAAGACCGATCAGATCCATCAAGACCAATACAAATCAACAAAATACGAGTTAATGGAAAAAGATATTGAGGCCAAACTAGCATCCTGCCAGCAACAACTTTCTGAACTTCAGAAACAACTCAGCGCAGAAAAAACGAAAAATGAACAGCAGCTTTTTACAGATCGTATGGAGTCATTGAGCCGTTTAGCCAGAGGAGTTTCCCATGAAATTCGTAACCCCCTGGCCAGTATAATGCTGTTTGTAGATATACTCGCCGACCCGGGACGTTACAGCCGAACAGATCAGGAACTTGAAATACTTAGCGACGTAAAGGAGAATGTCAATAAAATCACAACTATTATTACTCGTATTTTTGACTTCTCCAAGGGTGACTCCTCTCAAAAACTCCCCACAGACATCAATGAACTGTTAGAAGATGCTCTCGAAATTTCGAAGTCAAAATTACAACAGAAAGCGATACATTGTGTTCTTTCCTTAGAAGATAATATTCCCCATGTAGCTGGAGATAGTCTTGAGCTACAGCAGGTTTTTAAAAATCTTATCTTAAATGCGATTGAATCTATGCCTGGAGGTGGTGCCATAAACATAACTACAAAGAGTTTATATAGTGGCACCCAACAAAAAATGGTCTTTATGAGTATTGAAGATGTTGGAGAAGGCATTCCACATGATGCTCTGCAATCAATTTTCACTCCCTTCTTTTCCACAAAACCCGGACAACCAGGGCTTGGTTTGACGATTTCCCATCAGATAGTGCATCGTCATGGCGGTATTCTCACATGCAGCACATCCGGAAAGCAAGGAACCACATTCACACTGGAACTCCCCGTTAAAGAGAACCTTCTCACCGAAGAAAAGGAATTATAATGAGTGAATGCATCCTGATTATTGATGATGAAAAGAGCATCAGAAAAGCTTTTTCCATGACCTTGTCAGATAAATACAATGTGATAACAGCAGCAGATGCGACATCAGGGCTTGAGCAATTGCAAAAACAGGAACCTGATCTTGTTTTACTTGATATTAACCTGCCTGACATGGATGGCATTCAGGTTTTAAAAAAGATTAAAGAAAGCTCTCCTGAAACTGTGGTCATTATGGTTACAGCCTTTCGAGATATAAAATTGGTGGTTGAGGCCACCAAACTCGGAGCCTTTGATTATCTTGTCAAACCCATTGATGGCCAGGAGTTGCGCTTAACCATAAAAAATGGTCTGGAAAATCACGCCCTGAAAGAACGCCTGCTACTCCAGCAAATGGCAGAAAAGACACATACAAAATCGATGTTTTCAGAATCGAGTAAAGCAATGCAGGATATTTTTTCACTTATCACTAAAATTGCTCTAAACATTGACACTCCTGTTCTGATAGGTGGAGAAACCGGATCAGGAAAAGGAGTAGTCGCCAGAAAAATTCACCACAATAGTTCAAACAGTCGGGGGCCTTTTATCTCTGTAAATTGTGGTTCCATTGCCAGTGAACTCGTGGAAAGTGAACTCTTTGGCTATGCAAAAGGTGCTTTCACAGGTGCCAGGAGTGATGGCAGAAAGGGACGTTTTGAAGAAGCCTCAGGCGGAACAATTTTTCTTGATGAAATTGG
>DAOVZA010000260.1 GCA_030635405.1 Desulfocapsa sp. | reverse complement strand
GAAGATATATTCACGACAGCCCCAGTACCACTCTTCAGCATTAGTGGCAGGCTGTGGTGGAAAAGCAGCCATTTAGCTTTCAGGGTTGTGGTGATTTCGAGATCCCATTGATCGGAGTTGTGTGGGAGATCATAACTGCCATGCACAACCGGCATTCCGCCACGTTCTATATTGTTCACAAGAATATGAAGCGCCCCATATTCATTTTGTATTTGTTTTATTAAGGTTTGTACCTCAGCATCAGACCTGAGATCAGTGGGCATTGAAATAAATGAAAATCCCGCACTCTTAAACTCTTCTTCCATTTCTTTAATGGATTCCGGCCAGTCAAATGTGGGCAAAATCAGTCTAACTCCTGCTTCACCTAGTTTTTTGGCAATGGCTCTACCGATGGCTCTTGAGGCACCCGGAACAAGGGCTGTCTTTCCTGAGAGTTTCATTGTTTTCCTTTTATTTGTGTGACGACATACACCTTAATACATTCATTAACATGGGGTGCGATAAGAGAATACTTACCCGGATTGTTTTTTTGTAAAAAACCTTCCAGTGCCCCCTGGTCTATCCAATTTTTGTAATTATTATAATGGTCAAGTCCTGCAATGCGTTCAACGATTGGAATAAGGATCTTCCCCATAACAAATGAAGGCACACTTGATGGCGGCATGGAATAATCAGCAATGACTATAAACCCGTCATCTTTTATGATCCTACAGGCTTCCGCAAAGATTGCTGTGTGATGAGAGGTTGGTTTTTCGTGAAGAGCGAAACTGATAAGGGCTGCATCATAGTTATTGTCGGGTAATGGAAGACTGGTGGCATCTGTTTCAATGTAGTGGATGTCAGCCGGACTTTTTTCACGTGCTCTTGCCAGCATGGCGGGGGACATATCAACACCAGTGAGTACCATATCTTCATTTTTCAAGAGTCGTAACTGCTCACCGGTACCACAGCAGATGTCCATAACATCTTTTGCACGAGACTCTTTGAGAAATGTACTTATAGTGTTGCGAATGGAACGCAGACTGCGAGAAAGAAGTGGGTCATATATCGAAGCTGCGTAGTGGTATTCGTCTTTGTCCTGCATTATTTTTACCCGATGAAGACTATCACAAAATTAATACGTTTTTTGTTTCTTGCTGCTGAAAATGAATGTAGCATATTCCAATTGCTTCTACCACTCTATCGCAGAGTGTTGAAAGATATGAAATATGAAAACCCAAACGGAACAGGAGATAGGATGGTTCTGTATAAAAAAATAGTAATAGTTGCGTTTATATCGTTATTTTCCCTGGTAAATATTTCTTTATCAACTGCTTTGGCTGATTGCTTTTCAACCGAGTGGCCGCATGAAAAGAGCGATCTGAAACCAGATCCTTCATTTATCTTCGGACGGCTTGATAACGGATTCCGCTACATATTGAAAGAGAATAGTGAGCCACGAGACAGGGTGGCAATGTCGCTGAATATTCAGGCTGGTTCTTTAAATGAAAATGAAGATCAGCGAGGTATTGCCCATTTTCTTGAGCATATGCTTTTCAATGGGACCACTCATTTCAAACCTGGAGAATTGGTTGAATATTTCCAATCCATTGGAATGAGTTTTGGTGGAGATACCAACGCTCACACCAGTTACGATGAAACTGTATATGATGTTGTTCTTCCAAAAGGGACTCCTGAAGATATAGCAAAAGGTTTATTGGTTCTTTCTGATTATGCTCGTGGTGCTCTGCTTTTACAGTCAGAAATTGATCGGGAGCGAGGAGTAATACTTGCTGAAAAGCGAAGTCGTGATTCGGCAGGATACCGTGCTCATGTGAAGGAGACTGAATTTTCCATGAAGGGGACAATGCTCCCTGAGCGTATGCCAATTGGGATTCTGGAAACCTTGAATAAAGCTGATCATAACCTTATGAAAAGCTATTATGATGCATGGTATCGACCCGAGAATATGATGCTGGTAATGGTTGGCGATTTTGATGTTAAAGAGATCGAGCCTCTGCTGAAGAGTCAGTTTAAAGGATTAACGGCCAGTGGCCCAAGACCAGAGTGTCCTGAACTTGGTAAATTAGAACGTGACACATCTGATTTTTTCTACCATTACGAAGCTGAGATGGGAGTGGCTGAAACAAGTATCGCAAGTATGTGGAATGTTGAACCTGAGGATGATTCCTTGGAGCTTGAAGTGAAAAAGTTGACCATCTATATGGCGAGTCAAATGGTTCAGCATCGTCTTGATGAACTGGCCAGAAAGAGCGATACGCCTTTTACCTCAGCAAATATATATGCCGGTACCTTTCTGGATCGTATCTCTTATGCTGAGATAGGTGCTAAAAGTGATGCCGAAAAATGGAAGCAGAGTCTTGCTGTTATAGAAAACAGCTTGCGTCAGGCGCTTGATTTTGGTTTCACAGAAGCTGAGTTGCAGCGTGTGAAAATGGAATTGATTGCAGATATTGAATCTGCAGTTCTCACTGTTAATAATAGAAAATCAAAGGCACTTACAGCCTCTATTATTCGAGAGATAAATAATAATCGGGTGATGCAGTCTCCTGAACAGGAGAAGGAACTTTTTATACCGGTTATTGAGGCAATGAGCCTTGCAGATGTCGAAAAAATCTTTCGTGAAATATGGTCTCATCCCAATCGTGGCGTTAAAGTAAATGGAAATGCTCTTATTGCTGAAAAAGATCCTCTTGCAGTTATAGAGGCATCCTATGTTGAAGCAGGTAAAACAAAAGTAACAGCTTATACAAGTGAATCATTAAAGAAATTTCCATATCTTAGTTTGGATAATCAAAAGAGTGCAGTGTTCCAGAAACAGTTCAAGAATATTGAAGTCAAACGGTTTGTTTTTGGTAACAATGTGGTCTTAAATTTAAAGAAAACCACCTATGAAAAAAATGTAGTCAAAGTGTTGCTTGATTTTGGGCTCGGTAAATCCAGCGAACCTGTCCCTGGCTTGTCAAGATTAACTGGTTCTGTCATCGCACAATCGGGTACTGCAACACTTAACAAAAGTGATCTCGACAGAATACTTTCAGGATCAAGTGTTGATGTAGGTTTTCGTGTGAATCCGGCATCATTTAGCTGGCAGGGAAAGGCACTTAACACAGATACGGAGTTACTCTTTCAGGTATTACAAAGCCTGATTGCTGACCCTGGTGTTGACAAAGATGCTTACCAGGTCACTATGGAGAAGTTTAAACAGTTTTATGAAGGAGCAGCAACTGATGTAAGTGGAGTTATGAAACTCAAGGGAGAATCTTTTCTTGCAGGAGAAAATCAATTTTTTGGACTTCCTTCCTGGGAGGTCTTTTCACAACTTGATATTAAACAGATCAAGGATTGGTTTTTACCCGCTGCCAAAAAGGGTAACCTCGAACTCTCCATAGTTGGCGATTTTGATGAGAAAGAGTTGTTAGCTCTGGTTGAAAAGTATTTTTCGGTGTTGCCTGAAAGGACCAAAAGTGTGATGAAGGAGGTTGCTATTTCTTTTCCACAGGGGGAAAGTCTTGCTTTGACTGTTCCATCGTCCATCGATAAGGCAATGCTTGTAGTTGCATGGAAAACAGATGACTTCTGGGATATCAACCAAACCAGAGGACTTCATCTGCTGGCAGAAATCTTTTCAGATAAAATGAGACGAGTTATTCGTGAAAAACTTGGCGCATCCTATTCACCTCAAGTCTACAATGCATCGAGTCGTATCTATGACGGTTATGGTGTCATGCAAGCTGTTTTGATCATTGATCCTGCTCAGATTGAGCCCTTAAAAAAGGAAGTTCTACACATTGCAGATGAAATATGGCAGGGAAATATAAGTTCAGAAGAACTTGAACGAGCCAAGGGGCCAATGCTCACTTCTCTAAAGGATATGATCCGAACCAACGGCTATTGGTTGAGGTCGGTGCTGGCCATGTCATCAAGATATCCTGATCCATTAGAGTGGCAAGACATTAACATCACGAGATTCTGCTGGTTTTTACTTGAAGTGATACAAGCATTGGGAAGTAAGTATCTGAATCCGGAAACTTCCGCAGTTGTAACCATTATACCCGAATAGCAATAGCTCGAAGTATTGAAGGTGAATGCTATGAATTAATGGAT
>DAOVZA010000085.1 GCA_030635405.1 Desulfocapsa sp. | reverse complement strand
ACCACCACCTGGGCCGATCCTGGAATAATTTCACCACATGGCTCAATGCCTTCAAGGACTAACGTCTTATTGATGTCAATATCTGCATTGTAATCCACCTGTAGGCGAACACGCACCCTGACAGGTGAATCACTGACTGAGTTATCAGAAACACTGTAAAACCAACTTCCTTCGATTATTAAACATAGGTCGAAGCAACCATACCCATGGGGGTCTCAACCCTCACCCCGGGAACAGCAAGAGGAATGTTATTTTTCTGCAAAATCGTAAGTATTTTTGCAAACACCGCAGATCGAATTCCTGTTCGTTTTCGTACGTCGTCAATGCGATAACGCCCTTCAAGAAGAACACCTGCCAACTGATGCCCTCCCCTGTCATCCCATAGTGACCTGACCACTACCTGGGCCGATCCTGGAAAATTTGTAGTCACAAAAGATGCAAACAAAAGTATAATAATTATGAGTAATTAACTGTTGAGAACAAGGGATAAAGCGATCCCCCACATGGTAAGGCAGACAAACATATCCAAAATTTTCCAGGATATCTGTTTCTTGAAAACAGGAGATAACAGTCTGGCCACAAAAGCAAGGGAAAGAAACCATATTATAGAAGCAGTGATTGCACCAGCACCAAAGATTAGCCGCTCACCCTCAGGGAATTGTCCCGAAATACTCCCGAGTAATACAATGGTATCAAAGTACACATGGGGATTGAGAAGAGTAATGGCAAATGTAGCCATCACAATTTGTTTCAGGGGGATTGAAACTTCTTCAGATGACTCTAAAGTACCTCCTTTCAATGCAGATCGAAGGGAATTAAGACCAAACCAGAAAAGAAAAATTGCTCCTCCCCAAGTAGCGATACCAGAAAGTAACGAATTGGCAGCAACAGCCGTTCCCACACCTCCAACCCCGATAGCAATAAGAGTTGCATCACACAAAATACAGATGGCTGCAATTACCAAAGGATAATTTTTCTTTATCCCCTGAGATAAAACAAACGCATTTTGAGCGCCAATCGCAATAATCAGCCCGCCACCAACCCCAAATCCCTGTAAAAAAGCACCTGTCATAACACTATCCTTTATCCATACTTGATTTTAAAAGAGCAATGGTTGATGATAGCCACAGTAACGATGTAAGTAAAATTAATTATTTTAACAATTCATTAGCAACACTAATACAACAAATGTTTGACTATAAACTTTTAGAAGCGATGGCAACGGTGGCGGCGGAGGGAGGCTTTGAAAAAGCAGCTAAAAAGCTCTTTATAACCCAATCTGCTGTATCTCAACGAGTCAAGTTACTGGAAAACAATACGGGCCAATTACTGCTCACCCGAACCACTCCCGTCAAAGCAACGGAAACCGGCCTAAAACTCATTCGACACTATCAGCAAGTCCGCATTCTTGAAAATGAGATTAATGAAGAGGTCTCGCTAAAAGACGAAAACAGTTTTACGTCGATTGCGGTGGGAATCAATGCAGACAGCATTGCAACCTGGTTCCTTAAGGCGGTTCAGCCATTTCTTTTAAAAGAAAATATTTTATTGGATATTCGAGCAGAAGATCAGGAACAGACACATCATCTCCTCAGAAATGGAGAGGTGATTGGCTGTGTAAGTTCTCAGAAAGATGCCTTTCAGGGATGCAGTGTCCACTTTCTAAGAACAACGAAATACCGAATGGTGGCCGCTCCTGAATTTATGGATAAATGGTTTTCTGATGGAGTTACTTTCGAGAGATTTTCTTCTGTACCGGCACTCCTCTTTAACCGAAAAGACACCCTCCACTACAAATTCTTTGATAACTTCTTTGCAAAAAGACCCACCGAAATTCCGTTTCACTACCTGCCATCAACAGAAAAATTTGTCGATCATATCCTATCAGGTATCGCCTACGGTGTACTGATGGATCAGCAGTGCGATAAACATATTACATCAGGTAAGCTTGTTGAATTATTCCCGTCAACCATGGTTCAAGTTGACCTGTATTGGCACTGCTGGAACTTTTCCTCCTCGCTGTTGAGTGATTTTTCAAAAACACTCATTCAAAATGCAAAAACTCTTAAAATTGAGTGATCAAAAATCCTCTTTCTTCCCGGAAATGGTTACTTTTGTGACCATTGACTGTTCACAAAAGTAAAATACGTTCACTTTTATAATCACCTGCTCAAACTCCCCCCATAACCTATCACCACAAAAAAAGTCGTAAAATCAGTCACTCTGCCTAAACACCGCCCTTTTCTTCCAGTGGCACACCTTTTGCTAGATACATAAAAATTCTTTTCTAAAATCATCACTGAATACAACTTGTGTTTATTAAAAGGGCAGGAGGGTAAAAAATAGTGCGAGACCACTCATCACTAACACAAAAATCACTACTGCACCTGAAGCGTATTACTCTTATCTCTACTCTCACCTGGACAGCCATTGTTGCTCTCGGAATGGGTTGGCACATCTTTGAAGGGTATCGGAATACACTGGAATCAGCATCCATTCAGGCAGCCCACTCATTTGAAAAAGATCTCGTTTATCGTCGCTGGGCGGCCGGACATGGTGGCGTCTATGTACCTGTGACTGATGAAATGCTTCCCAATCCCTACCTGGCCCACATCAAAAGACGCGATATAACAAGCACCAATGGACTCAACCTGACCCTGGTCAATCCTGCCTATATGACTCGTCAGGTATTGGAAATTGGAGCAGAACAATATGGGCACCAAGGACATATTACCAGCCTCAACCCCATTCGCCCTGCAAACAGTCCAGATCAATGGGAAGCTGAAGCACTCAAGGCATTTGAGCGTGGCGAAACAGAAGTAAGTGAAGTTATACAAATTGAACAAACAGAGTTTCTTCGTGTCATGCGGCCGATGATTGTTGAACCCAGCTGCCTGAAATGTCATGCACATCAAGGCTATCAGATAGACGATATTCGTGGGGGCATCAGTGTATCTGTACCAATGACCAGACTATGGGAGATCTTGTATCACCACCTTACTGTTATAATATTAAGCTATATTTTTGTCTGGATAGGTGGCCTGATCGGTGTCAATTACGCAAGACAACGCATAAAAGAACGCATCATTAACCATGATCAAATGGAACAGGAAAAAGAGAAACTGCAAAGTCAGTTGCTCCATGCTCAAAAGCTGGAATCCGTTGGTCAGCTTGCTGCTGGAATTGCCCATGAAATAAATACCCCTGCCCAATTTATTGGTACCAATGTCGATTTTCTTGAAGAAGCAAGTCAGGATATCACCGAATTTGTAAATCAAATTCAAAAAATCGCTGAAAAAGCTCCTCAGGAAACTGCAAGTGCAATAGAAAAAGCTTTGGAAGACATGGACTGGGAATACCTCGCCGAAGAGATGCCGCTGGCAATTACTCAATCCAACGAGGGTGTAAAACGAGTGACATCAATAGTTCAAGCCATGAAAGAATTCTCCCACCCAGGCAGTAAAGAAAAAGAATCACGAAATCTTAATCAGATTATAAAAACCACGACCACAGTAGCTCGTAATGAATGGAAATATGTGGCTGATATGGAATTGAAGCTGGCTTCAGACCTACCCAAGATCCCTCTGCTCGGTGATGAGATGGGACAGGTCATCTTGAACATGCTGGTAAATGCAGCCCACGCCATTGCTCAAAAGCTTGGAGATAACCCTGAAGGCCATAAAGGAACAATCACCATCACAACGCAACAATTTGAAAAGAGCATTGAGCTACGTATCCGTGATACAGGACAGGGGATCCCCAAAAAATTCCGTAATCGCGTTTTTGACCCTTTCTATACAACCAAGGAAGTGGGCAAGGGAACAGGCCAGGGACTGGCTATCAGCCATGCTGTAATCGTGGATAAGCATGGTGGAACAATTCGCTTTGAAAGCAGCGAAGGAAAAGGAACCTGCTTTGTAATTACACTCCCTCGTCAATCTTCAACAGATCCCCAAAGGTGATAAGCATGGTGAATAATATCTTATTTCTATCCCTGAGGCTCTTTAGAAACATTATCCTTCCAGGTATTCTTCTCCCCGCACTTGTTCTTCTTTCTGCATGCAGTCAACAGGACTCACCGCCCCCAGTTAAAAATGAGATTTTGATTTATTGCGGCACCACCATGGTTCGGCCAATTCGGAAAATTGCTGGCATACTTGAACAACAGGAAAATTGTATCGTCAAAATCATCCAAAATGGTTCCGGAAGCCTTTACCGAAGCATTCAAATCAATCACCAGGGCGATCTCTACTTTCCAGGCAGTGAGTCTTACATAGAAAAAGGTCTCAAAGAAAAGCTCATCACTGAAACCATATTTATTGCCTCCAACAGAGTTGCTCTCATCGTGGCCAAGGACAATCCTTCACAAATTTCAGCTGACTTACAACAGCTTTTAATTCCTGATTATCGCATAGTATTAGGTGCTCCGGATATCGGATCGATAGGCCATGAGACAAAAGAAATTTTAACCCGGGCAGGAATTTATGATCAGGCAATCTCTAAAGCTTTGTATCTCACAAGCGACTCAAAGCAACTAAGCCATGCTATCAGTCAGAACGATGCAGACATAACTATAAACTGGTATGCAATCTCCATGTGGCCAGATAACAAACCATTTATGGATGCACTCCTGTTAAGTGACGAAATAGCTACTCCTCACAAACTCGTTTTAGGTCTTCTCAATTTCTCCAGTCAACCGGAACTGGCCCGCAGTTTTATGAAACTGGCAGCCTCTCCTCAAGGAAAAACCATCTTTGCCGATTACGGCTTTAAAGAGTAAATTATGCAACAGGGACTCAAGGAAATACTCAAAAAACTCTCTCCATTATTACTCATCTTCTGCATTGTCCTCAGCGGTTTCTCGTTAATAGTCTATCGGCATATTGCATACGAAAAATTTGAAGGTAAACATAACGAGAAAATCCACAATGCGACCGCCAGAATGGTTATTGGAGAAAGCATTGTTAGCCAAATTTCAAAACTTGAAAGCTTATTTTACAAGCTCACCATTGCAACCAACCAGGAACATCAGCAGGTAATATTTAAGGCATCACAAAAAAACCTTAACAACATTAATGACTGTCTTGATATCCTTGAGAATGGAGGATCGGTGTCACGGGATATTCCCATCAATCTTCCCGGTTCAAATAAAACAGTTATAAACATTCATTATCGTACTAATCCTACACAGCAATATGTCGTAGAAATTCTCGAATTACGTCCAGCTCTTGTTGAAATTGCTGAAAAAATGCAGGTACTAGGAGATATCACAACCCATAGAAACCAGATTTTGAAAAATAACAGTCAGAAATCATCCCTTGTAGAAGAGGCGAAAAATATCCGTAACTTCATCAAAACAAGTGAACCTCTCTTTGGACGGGTGACAGAAAATGGCTACAAGCTCTTTGTTGATGGAAGAGAGCGTTTAAAAACACTTCGCGAGGAAATTACAAAAAAACGGGAAGTTGACCTAAGAGATGAATTCTTCGTAGCCCTGTCAGTTCTCTGCACTGTTCTCATCCTCGTTGGTTTTGCACTACGACAAATCTTCTTAGACAGAGAAACATTAAAGAAAAAGGTTATGGAGAGGACCCAGGAATTAACATTAAGTAACAAAAACTTGCATAGTCAGATACAGACCAGCAAGAAAATTGAGGTTCACTTAAGAGAAAGTGAAAATCGAATGAGAGATATAACTCGCAGTATGTCCGACTGGATCTGGGAAATTAATGCTAAAGGTACCTACATTTACGTCTCAGAAACCGTCGAAAAGACTCTTGGCTACACAGCCGAAGAAATACTGGGAAAAACACCCTTTGATTTCATGCCTGAAAAAGAAAGAATCAAATTGAGCAACATATTTTCCACAATCGCATCAGAAGCTACGGCAATTGTTAATTTGGAAAACTGGAATATTGATAAAAATGGAAAAGATATCTGCCTGCTCACAAACGCCGTTCCAATTCTCAATAACGATGGAATCCTTCTCGGATACCGTGGTGTTGACAAGGATATTACAAGCCTGAAAAAGCTGGAAGATGAGCTGTTGCAATCACGTAAGATGGAATCCATAGGTACTCTTGCAGGAGGTATTGCCCATGATTTCAACAATATTCTCACAGCAATTATTGGTTATGCTGAACTAATCCGATATGAAGTTAAGGCCGAAAGCAGTGTTCATAAAGACATAAATCAGATACTCGCCTCAGCAAAACGGGCAACGGATCTTGTTAAACAAATTCTTACTTTCAGTCGTAAGGCGGATACAAAAAAGATCCCTCTTCGTCCCCATGTGATAATCACAGAAGCAGTCAAAATGCTACACTCTACTTTTCCTACAAGTGCCTATATAACAGAAGATATTGATCCTGATTGCGGAGTTATTCTGGCAGCTCCCACAAATATTCATCAAATTATTGTTAACCTCTGTACCAACGGTCTTCACGCGTTGAAGGATGAAAAGGGAACTATATATGTAAGCCTGCAACGCAAAGACCTCGATGAAACTCATCTCGGCAATGAGAGTTTACTGTCTCCCGGACCCTTTATAGCCCTCACTGTAACGGACAATGGATGTGGTATGGAGGAAGAACTCATAGATCGTATTTTCGATCCCTACTTTACTACTAAAGAGATAAGTAGAGGCACGGGCCTGGGGCTGGCCGTTATTCATGGTATAGTCCAGGATTCCAAGGGATTTATTCAAGTAAAAAGTACTGTGGGAATAGGAAGTTCATTTACCATTTACCTGCCGGCCATAGAAGAAGAAACTGCCGTAATCGATGAATCAATTCAGCAGGATACTTCCACAGGAGGCAAGGAACATATACTGGTGGTGGATGATGAGCCTCTTGTGCTCCAGGTTACACAACGACAATTGGAGACTATTGGCTACAAAGTAACAATCACAGAAAGTAGTGAAGATGCCCTTAAACAGATATTACTCAATCCCAAAAAATTCGATCTGCTTATAACTGACCAGACAATGCCAAGCTTCACTGGTGCAGAGCTTGCAACTGCGGCGATGGAGATAAGGGCAGATTTCCCTGTAATTCTCTGTACCGGTCATAGCGAAATGATTTCTCGAGAAAAAGCCTTGAAACTGGGTATTAAAAGCTACATTCTAAAACCTGTAATCGGGAATGAACTCTTTAAGGCCGTCCGATCAGTTTTGGATAAGAAAAAATGAGCCTTACTTAAGAAAAATTCTGATTCTCATATGAATAATTTTCCAGCTGTGATTAAATGAATCATAATTCATTTACAGAATACTTATAATATAAACTGTTCCGAAGGTTTTTCATGCATTTCATTAATCTTAACTTTTTGTCTAACAAGCTGCCCTTCCTGGTAATATTATTTCCAATACTTTTATCTTGCCAAATTGTTTTAGCCGAAACGACTAGGCAGCAGCCAGTCACCTTAACATTTGCTTTGGTTCCACAACAATCAGCAACAAAACTGGCCATAAAATGGGGGCCTGTTTTTAAATATTTAAGCGATAAAACAGGTTATAAAATAGAGTTTAAAACAGCTAAAAACATT
>DAOVZA010000399.1 GCA_030635405.1 Desulfocapsa sp. | reverse complement strand
TTGCGGCTACATTTTTTATTACTGCCGGGATGTTTGGTGCCATGGCTGTGTATGGACTAGTCACCAAACGTGATCTTTCAGGAATGGGATCATTTATGTTTATGGGGCTTATTGGTATTCTAATAGCCTCAGTGGTTAATATCTTTCTTAAGAGTTCTTCTCTCTATTGGGCCATCTCACTCATTGGTGTTTTTGTCTTTGTAGGCCTTACAGCCTATGATGTACAGAAAATCAAAAATATGGGTGAAGCGGGTATAATGGAACAGGGTGAGGATGCTGTTCAAAAGGGTGCCATTATGGGAGCACTTGCTTTGTATCTTGATTTTATAAATCTCTTTCTCATGCTGCTTCGTTTCTTCGGAGGAAGCAGAAACTAGAAAAAGTTGTATCTGTGATCTAAGAAAAGCATGTTCTACTTCAGGTGGAACGTGCTTTTCTCTTTTAAAGCCAGGAGATGTATATAAATGCAGAGTGTGTTTTCCGGGAGAAATATAGTTATAGGAATAACTGGTTCCATTGCTGCTTTTAAAGTTGCCGGCTGGGTGAGTACTCTTACAAAAGAGGGAGCTGAGGTTAGGGTTGTAATGACGGATGCTGCCCGTCATTTTGTTGCTCCTTTGACCTATTCCGCATTATCTGGAAATCCTGTACTTACAGATATGTTTGCTGCTGAAGAATCACATGCTATCTCACACGTTCAATTAGGTCAGGAAGCTGACTTGTTACTCATTGCTCCTGCAACGGCTAACACTATCGCAAAGCTTGCCCATGGCTTGGCTGATGATCTTCTCTCAACCACAGTTCTTGCAGCCACTTGTCCTGTTGTCATTGCCCCTGCAATGAACAGTCATATGTACAATAATCCTGCAACACAGCAAAACATCGAAATATTAAAAAGTTTTGGATATGGAATAATCGATCCAGCAACCGGAATGATGGCCTGTAAAACTGAAGGCCCCGGACGTCTTCCAGAATGGGAGGAAGTACGGGAACAGCTTGTTAGTGTTTTCGTAAAACAGGATCTTCTTGGTGAAAAAGTTATGGTCACAGCAGGTCCTACACGTGAAGCCCTAGATCCGGCAAGGTTTTTAAGTAACCGATCATCTGGTAAAATGGGATATGCAATAGCACGAGCTGCAAGAAGACGTGGTGCCGATGTTCTTCTTGTTAGCGGACCGACATCTCTTGCAACTCCATTTGGAGTTAAACGTGTTGATATTCAAACGGCAGAAGAGATGAATCATGTTGTCCTTGAGGCCTGTTCAGATGTTTCTGTAATTGTTAAAGCTGCTGCAGTAAGTGATTTTAGCCCTGAGACAATGGAAACAGATAAAGTAAAAAAAGATGATGCTCAATTGGTTTTAAAGTTAAAGCAAACACCTGATATTTTAAATCAATTAGGACAGAAAAAGGATCAGCATAGTTACCTTTTAGTTGGTTTCGCAGCGGAAAGTAGTGAACATCGCACCGCAGGTGAAAAAAAACTTAAAAATAAAAATCTCGATCTAATTGCAATTAACGATATCAGTGGGACGAAAACGGGTTTTGAGGCCGACACTAATCAGGTTACCCTGCTAGATAAAAGCGGATTTACAGATCTGCCATTAACCAGTAAAGAAGAAACCGCTGATCTTATCCTTGATAGAGTTGTCAGTCTGTTAAGCACGAAAAATCGCTGAAAAATTAAAACCTGAGCCTAGATAATTAATGATGTCCCCAAGAGAACGCTCCATCCTGTCGGTTACCTGTTACGGTCATTTTGTCAGTCATTTCAATATGCTTGTCTTTCCTGCTGTTCTCCTACCACTCACTGGCATAATGGGCATGGATATGGGGGCTATCCTTGCGCTTTCTTTCTGGATGTACTTGTTGTTTGGTGTAACAGCTCTGCCCTGGGGATTACTAGCTGATCGTTTCGGATCAAGACCTCTTCTTATCTTATTTCATCTTGGTGCTGGTATCTGTGGTTTTTTGGCTGCCATAAATGTTGCAAATCCTTTTGTCTTTAGTCTTTGTCTTGCAGGTGTTGGATTGTTTTCAGGTATTTATCATCCTGTTGGTCTTGGTTGGATAGCCAAAGAATTTGAAAATACCAGCCAGGGCATGGCGTATAATGGGATGTTTGGGAACCTTGGTCTGGCCACAGCACCGATACTTGCGGGCACTGTTAATTATTTCTGGGGAGTGGAAGCCGTATATGCGGTGTTGGGTTTCGTGAACATAAGTGGATTGATTCTTCTCTATCTTGTACGAAATGGACATACTGCTAAACAGAGTAGTACGGCAAGGCCTCAAACTCAAAGTACACTTAAACCTTTTCTGGTTCTGTTAGTTGCCATGATGCTTGGTGGAGTAGTCTATCGTGCTACAACTGTCACATTGCCAGCATATTTTGAAATGCAGAATCAGAATCTGTATCAGGTCTTCCTGTCAGTTTCTGGCCAGTTTGGATCTCCAAATCTTTTTGCCACGCTTATTACATCTTTAATTTATCTGATTGGTATGGCAGGTCAGTACTATGGTGGTAGGGTGGGACAATCCGTAGATCTTGGCAAAGGTTATCTTATCTTTCACCTTATTACCATTCCGGCGGTACTTGCCATGGCCGTAACCTCTAATATGCCACTTGTTGTTTTTGCAATGATTCATTCCTTCTTTTTACTTGGAATGCAACCACTTGAAAATACGCTAGTTGCACGTCTCAGCCCGCCACAATTGCATAG
>DAOVZA010000151.1 GCA_030635405.1 Desulfocapsa sp. | reverse complement strand
TCCCCATCGTTTTCTATCTTTCATTACAAGATCTAGCTGATCACCAAGGCGCCAGGAGAAAGTCATAGCAGCATCTTGTAAATTGTCAGGTTTCAGATAAAAACCTGGATGAGGTGGACAAATAACTGCACCGGCGTCATGAGCTGCAAGCATATTTTTAAGATGCGTTCTGTTTAGTGGCGTTTCTCTTGTTACAAGAATAAGTTTTTTTCTTTCCTTTAGTAGGACATCAGCAGAACGATGAATAAGATTGCTGGTAATACAAGAAGCTATTGCAGCAAGTGTTCCCATGGAACACGGAATAACAACCATGGCATCGTAACCGGCTGAGCCGGATGCTGGTGCAGCAGCAAAATCCTTGCAATCAAACCACTTGGAAACAGCAGGAAGATCCGCAGCGACAGAACCATGTTCAAGCTCAAGCACCTTAGCACCAGATTCAGAGCAGATGCCATGGACAATAATGTCTTCTCCTTCGAGCAGTTCAAGAAATGACTGCAAATAGATCATTGCAGAAGCACCGCTCACAGCAACTAAAATTTTCTTCATATCGTACCGTTAATTACCAAACATGTTCAGTGGAACAGACAGAGGAGACGCTTCCTGTCTGGCTATTAAATAGTTAAAATATTTTTCAAGAGCTTCCATCTTAGGTTTTCCAAGATCATGCTCAATTGCTCGTAAGTACACATAACATTCATCTGGGTGCATTGGAATACGTGGCGCTACAGTTTCACAGATTGACTCAAGCTTGCGCCTTCCCTCCTTCTTGCAAAACAAAAATTCTTCATGGATTGCCGTTACAATTTCTGGCGATTCCTTACAGAACTCCTCACGGGCTGCACAGACGGCAAAGACAAAGGGAAGATCGGTATACTGGCACCATACTTCGGCAAGATCGAGTTTATAAGGAAATTCATCTTCAGCTGCTAGTCTTAATGCTTCATCTCCTATTGCCAATATTGCACTTGCCTGAGGTGCTTTATCACCATTTACATCACCAGTTTCATAGCAAGGTTTTACATGGAAAAATTCTTCAAGTATAATTTTGACAAGACCGGCGGAAGTCTCTGACTGACCACTCAAAAGAACTGTTTGGCCACCTAGCTTATTTGGTTGTACTCTTGAAAACAAAAAGACAGACCCCACCGAACCATTAGCACTGATGGACAGGTCTGAAAGTATACGATATTCCTGTGGACGAACACCATATTCATAGGAAGAAACAAAACCAAGATCAAGTTCTCCATTGGCTAGCATCTTATTCAGAGTAGAAGGTGGTGCTTCCACAATTTTCCAATCTTCAGGATGACTACGAGTCTTCCAGATCTCATAAATTGGAGCAGTGTTTATAAAATTCACCATTCCAATGCGTGCTCCACTCATATTACTTTAAATCTCCTGACGCTCACGATAAAAATAAAATCATTAAGAAACAGTTAGCCATTCTATTGATTCGGGGTGACCTTCCGAAACTAATCGTTCAACGAGCAACTCTTCCTTTGTTATCCCTTTATAGTTTGAATCCTGAATGTGTAGAATACTAGATGTGCAACCATTTTCAAGGCTACCAAAGTCTTTTTCCTGATGCATCGCCTGTGCACCACCAATGGTAGCAATTGATAAAATTGTATCAGCTGAAACTGAAGGATGATTCCTCCTTAACAGAGACATTTCATTCCACATATCAATCGCTGGATTTGAGGTGATGGAATCAGTACCCAGTGCTGGTAGTATTTTCTGATCAAGCAGTTTCTCTAAAGGAGCCGTCCCAACATTTAGAAAATCATTACTTCCAGGGCACAGACATACATGAGCTTTGGATTCAGCTATGAGAACGATTTCTTCCTCACTTAAATGAACACAATGTACGCAGATACTCTTATCATCAAGTATAGCAATTTCCCCCAAGTATCCGGTAACTCCATTGCCATCAATGTCCTTTATAGGAAAAGTATCACTGTCAGCGCCCCTATCTTTTAAGAATTGAGAAAAACAGCCAGATCCATTTGTCAGAAGCAGTGATTCGTCCGGATTTTCTGCAAGATGTATTGAAAATACGGAATTATTCCTTTTGCATCGTTCTTTTATATACGAGAGTAGTTCAGGTGTAGTTGAATAGGGAGCATGGCCTGTAACTCTTGTTGTTTTGGGCAGTTTTTCTATTACAGTTATCGCTGTTTGTGTGGCAGGTTTAGAGGGGCCAAGAATTTCAAGCAATGATTCTATTCTTGCCGGGCATGAATCAAAAGTTCCAAGGTCTGAATTGGTAATATTAAGCATCAGACAAACACCTGATTCGTATGGCTTTTGAGCAATCGTCTCTGCTGCTGCTATAATCTCATCTTCTGAGAATTCACTATTTATTCGTTTTTTTAGTAGCTTTGAGATCCAATCACACATTGTGCTCTGACTCGATTCCTGCTCCACCGGACCGTAAATCGAAAGATCGAGATGAATATGAGCATTTACAAGTGCTGGCATAATAACGCCTGAACACTCTGTAACTTGAATACCTGGGAAACGAGATGAGATATCTGAGTATGAACCAACCGCAACAATAATATCACGGTTCATAACAACAGCGCCATCTTTAATAACTGGTGATGTTATGGGGATAATCCATGGAGCCCTGAAAAGATGACAAGGCAGGTCAGAATTGAGAGCAGACACGGTTCAAACTACTCAGGCAACGAGACTGTAATCCATCAAACGCTGTCTCGGCGTGAACCCGGCATCGGTGACCAGTCTTTTAATTTCGGACTCTGTTAACCTAAAGCTGACACCGGCTGCTGCAACAACATTTTCTTCAATCATTGTCGAGCCAAAATCGTTGGCACCAAAATTGAGTGATATTTGCGCAATTTTTGGACCTTGAGTAACCCAGGAAGCCTGGACGTTATCGAAATTATCAAGATAGATACGAGAAAGTGCAAGAATTCGTAAATAGGCATATCCTGTGGTTTTCTCAATTTCCGCCTGCTCTACGAGTGCAGTATTATCTGGTTGAAATGGCCATGGAATAAACGCTGTAAACCCTTTAGTACGATCCTGTAACTCTCGCAAACGACGTAAATGTTCTAATCGTTCCTGAGCCGTTTCAACATGACCAAACATCATTGTGGCTGTTGTTCTTAAGCCCTGTCGGTGAGCCTCTTCCATCACTTCAATCCAGTGATCGGCGGTCCCTTTAAGAGGAGCGGTAAGATCTCGAACCCTGTCAGATAGAATCTCAGCGCCACCTCCGGGGATGGAATCAAGCCCGGCTTTAATGAGACGAGAGATAACTTCAGCAATGGAAAGCTCTGAAAGCTTAGCAAAATGATGAATTTCAGGAGGGGAAAAGCCATGAATATGGATACCTGTCGCCTTCATAAAGCGGAGCATATCCTCATAATATTCAATTTTAAGATCGGGATGCAGACCGCCCTGAAGCAGGATTTGAGTGCCTCCTAGATCCTGAGTTTCCTGAATTTTCTGAGCAAGTTCTTCCTTTGTCAGCAGGTAACCGTCTTTATCTTCAGGTGCCTTAAAAAAAGCACAAAACTTACAGGCTGAAACGCAAATATCGGTATAATTAATGTTACGATCTATGACATAGGTAACATTTCTTTCAGGATGACGTTTTTCTCTAATTGCATTGGCTAGAAAACCAAGCTGATACAGGTCTCCATTATCGTGGAGTTCCAAAAACTCCTCATCACTGAGCCTGCCACCAGATAAAAGTCGTTCACATATCTCATTAAAGCTATTTTCCTGCATCGCTTTCACCTGTTTTATTTATTCGTGAACCTGAATTGTTTTATACAGGGTATCGCGTTCAATGGCAGTTCGTCCGGCTTCTTTGATTAATTTCACAAGGGTGGTGGAACCAATTGCCTGATCAGTCTCGGCACCTGCCATATGAGTAATTACTTCTTCTTTCACAGTGCCATCCATATCGTCGGCACCAAAAGAAAGTGCAATCTGGGCAACTTTAGGACCAATCATAACCCAGTAAGCCTTGATATGAGGAAAGTTATCAAGCATAAGCCTTGAGACAGCAATATTTTTCAGATCATCCATCCCAGTTGTACGAGAGATATTGGACATTTCTGTGTTTTTAGGATGAAATGCTAGTGGAATAAAGGCAAGGAAGCCCTTTGTTTCATCCTGAGCAAGACGTAAGGCATCAAGATGTTCAACGCGCTCTTCCATGGTCTCAATGTGACCATAGAGCATTGTAGCATTGGTATGTAAACCATGCCTATGAGCCTCTTTTGTAACTTCTATCCACTCTTTACCAGGAAGTTTTTTCTCACAGGTGAGTTCACGAATTCGCGGTGCAAAAACCTCGGCACCTCCGCCAGGTATGGATCCTAACCCTGCTTCCTTTAACAATTCAAGGGTTTCGCCAACTGACTTGTCTGCAAGGCCTGCGAGATGTGCTATCTCAACACAAGTAAATGCCTGAATATGAACATCGGGACGAACTTCTTTAATCCCTATCAACAGATCTGTATAATAGGAAAATGGAAGATCGGGATGAATACCACCAACCATGTGGATCTCAGTGATGGGTTCATCAAGGCGATCCCGAACTTTCTGCTTTACTGTCTCAAGATCCATTTCATAGGCTTGAGCATGTCCTTTATCTTTACCAAAGGCACAGAATTTACAGAGATTCGTACAGATATTAGAATAGTTAATGTGCTGATTGTAGATGAAGTAGGTATTGTCGCCATTAATGCGATTACGAACCATATTGGCCATATACCCTAAAGCAAGTATGTCGCTGGAGTTGTACAAACGTACACCATCATCACATGACAGACGTTCGCCAGCTTCTACTTTTTCTAAGATGTCACCGAGTCCTGCACTTTCAATAAACTTTTTCATGGTCATAAAAAAGGCCGGGAAGTTATCCCGGCCAATATCCTACATATATTATTAATTAATCTAAAAAGAATTTTAATTTATCTCTACGACTTGAGTGCCGTAATCGATTCAGAGCCTTTTTCTCAATCTGTCGAATACGTTCACGGGAGACATTGAATCGTTTTCCGATTTCTTCAAGGGTATATTCAGCCTTTTCACCAATACCAAAACGAAGACGAATAATTTTCTCTTCACGCTCAGTCAGTGTGGAAAGGATTTCCTCTACACGACCGGAAAGTTCACGATTTTGGACAGCTTCGTAGGGTGATTGAGATTCCTGATTCTCAAGAAAGTCACCAAGGGTTGAATCGTCGTCACCAACCGGAGTTTCAAGAGAAATAGGTTCTCGTGATGCCTCAAGAATGGCAAGGATCTTATCCATTGGAAGATCAGTGTTTTTGGAAATTTCAAGAGGAGTTGGCTCACGACCAAGCTCTTTATACAAAGCATAGAAGGCCTTAAAAAACTGGCTTCTAAGCTCCAGAAAATGGACAGGGAGACGAATAGTGCGAGTTTTATCAAGAATCGCACGAGTTATAGCCTGACGAATCCACCAGGAAGCGTATGTGGAAAACTTATTTCCCTTGGTGTAATCAAAACGAAAAACTGCACGCATGAGACCAAGATTTCCTTCCTGAATAAGATCAGCAAGCGTAAGTCCCTGATGCATATAGCGTTTAGCAATTGATACAACCAGCCGGAGATTCGCACGAATCATACAGTCCTTGGCTATCTCAATTGAACGCGAATACGCCTCAAGCCGTGTCTGTAATTCGATAAGTTCACGACAGTTAGAGTATTTTTTTGCAGCACTTACTACACTGTAGCGCATAAAATTAAGTTGTTGCTTTTTCGGCTTAAGGGTAGGATCTCGCTTTTCCCAAAGATCTATCCGAGTTCATAACACTTCAAGATCTTTAACACCGGATTTATCAATCCTGATGGCTTCGATGATGGAATCAAATCCCTGCCTGATCGATTTAGAATACTTTGCTTCTTCTTCAGGAGTAAGAAGATCAAAACGCCCCATCTCTCGTAGGTATGTGGTGGTGGTTTCTTCACCATCATGCGTTTCATCTTCCTGAACCTTCGCTCCGGAATCGTCTGTATCATCATTTTCATCATTTTCATCTGGT
>DAOVZA010000348.1 GCA_030635405.1 Desulfocapsa sp. | reverse complement strand
TTGCTGTTGTTTTTTATTTTCTTCCTCATTTTTCTTTCTCTCACTTATATCTCTGACAATCCAGATCGCATGCCATTGGCCTTTAATAGTTGTTGAAGAAAGAGAGAGCTCAACGTACACATCATCACCGTCACTATTTCTTGCTACAATGGCAACTGCTTTGGCAGCATTTGCTCCAGTCCCTACCCTCTCCATTGGCTTTATACTTAAATCATCACTTTCACGCCTTGGGTTAATAAGTGAATGAATCGGATGCTGAAGTGCCTCTTCAGGAGTATACCCAAATATTATCGCAGCTGCCTCATTCCAATAGGTTATATAGCCTTCATTATCCATTAGAATAATTCCGTCAAGGGCTGAAGCTGTAAGGTTCCTAAACTTATCTTCGCTTTCACTAAGAGATACTTCAGCAAGATTTCTGGCTTCACAGGTAGCACTATAACGTTCTGAAAAAGCGGTGAGGTCCTTGGAAAGTTTTTGGACTTCAAGAGGTCCATTCCAGTCAAATTTTATACTCTTTTCCCTGGTAATAATGTCATCAAGGCTTTTGAGTAGGTCTTTTTGCATATATTCAATTTTCGCAGATATCCAATTGGCTGAATAAAAAACAAAAAGTGACATAATGGCCATCAATCCGATGACATTAACCGTTAAGGTTACTTCCCACTGTATTAACTCACTTTGATCCACAGTACTACCAACCCACATAACTACTTTCTGATCACTGTTAAAAACAAGCGGCATCCACGCAATTTTTTTATTATTTCCGGTGGGAAGAATGACAGGGGTATTAATTTCAGAGTTCTGCAGCCCTGGAAATTTCTCAAAAGCATTACAGCTGTCAATTAAATCACTGGCGACGGATAGAGAATTATTTGATTTCAATTTGCACTCCCTGACATAATGGCCATCACCTGTGACCCAAATGGAATCAAAATAATTCTTTAAGAATTTGGACATATCAATACGCATCAGCATAACGCCAACGATATTGCGAGAAACATCTATCACAGGGGTATACACTAATAACTCATACTCATTTTTGGATGTTCTATGAAATGGATCGCTGATAGAATCAACAAGTTTCACAAATACCTGCCCTTCCCTGGTACTCATGGATTCATTGAAAAAAAGATGCCCTTTATGATTCTCAGACAATTCGATGGATAACAATTTTTTATCTTTTCTTTGCAAAGATAATAATTGAATCCCATCGGTATTGAACAGTGTTATTCCTTTCACCTGCTCATCTTCATCAAACCATTTATTCACAATGCCAGTTAATTCGCTAGAATCATTTTTTGCATCTATTGCTGCAAAGATTGAGGGTAAATTTGCAAATCGAATGAGACTCTTTTTTAAATAATGAATACGAGCATTGAGTTGAGTAAAACCGACATGCGACCTCGCCTTTGTCTCAAGTTCAGCACCATACTCTAACTTTTCAAGGGTCTTGGGAAAATTAAAAATAGTCAGGATAGCAATGGGAAACAAGCCAAGTGCTATAACTATCAGAAAAATAAAACTGCGGATTCTCATAGTAATCGAGAGGTAAAAGAGAAGAAATTAAAACAACCATTACAAACAGGACAATCATTTTAGTAACATATGATTTCTATTTTACCTGTTTTCAACAGCTAAGCAAGCAACAAGCTATGGAATCTTATATTTGCAATTCTTTGTAAGAGGTACCCCTTCCATCTTTTCTTTTCAAGAAAATCAGTTTAATATGGCTACTATAAATCAATGCTACAATACAAGGTGACTATGCATCACCCTTAAATAACAAACCACAATAGGATTCAAACCATGAGTGTTGACGACAAAAAGATCATCTATTCGATGATTAAAGTCAGTAAATCGTATAATGATCAGCCCGTCTTAAAGGATATTTCTCTTTCATATTTCTATGGTGCCAAAATCGGAGTTCTTGGTCTTAATGGTTCTGGTAAAAGTAGTCTTCTCAAAATTCTTGCTGGTCTTGACACTGAATTTAATGGCGAAACGGTAATTTCTCCCGGTCTTACAGTTGATTACCTACCACAGGAACCAGAGCTTGATCCTGCAAAAACAGTTAAGGAAATTGTCGAGGAAGGAGTTCAGGGGACCGTTGATCTGTTAAACGAATTTAATGTGATTAATGAGAAATTTGCAGAGCCCATGAATGATGATGAAATGCAGGCACTCATAGATCGTCAGGGTGAAGTACAGGATAAACTCGATACTCTTGATGCGTGGGATCTTGATTCTAAGCTTGAGATGGCCATGGACGCTCTGCGTTGCCCTCCCTCAGATTCAAAATGTGAACATCTGTCAGGTGGTGAAAAAAGACGTATTGCACTGTGCCGCATCCTTTTAAAACAACCAGACATTTTACTTCTCGATGAGCCAACAAATCATCTTGATGCAGAATCTGTTTCATGGCTTGAGCAGCATCTTCAACAATATCCCGGTACCGTTATTGCCGTAACTCATGATAGATATTTTCTTGATAATGTTGCAGGCTGGATTCTTGAACTCGATCGTGGTCATGGAATCCCGTGGAAAGGTAACTACTCATCCTGGCTTGAACAGAAAGAAAAAAGACTAGCCAATGAAGAGAAAAAAGAAAGCAGTCGGCAACGTACGCTTAAAAGAGAACTGGAATGGATCAAGATGTCCCCAAAGGGAAGGCGAAGCAAATCCAAGGCACGTATAACCTCCTACGAAAAAATGATGGGACAGGATACTGAAAAGCTCGTCAAAGAATTACAGATTTTCATTCCGCCTGGACCACGGCTTGGAAAGCTTGTTATTGAGGCAAGTCACATTCGTAAAGCATTTGGTGATCGTCTTCTTATGGATGATATGGATTTCAATCTTCCTGCAGGTGGAATAGTGGGGATTATTGGACCAAATGGTGCTGGAAAATCAACTTTATTTAAGATGATCACTGGCGAAGACACACCTGATGATGGAACTATCAGGTTAGGAGATACCGTAAAACTTGGATATGTTGATCAGAGTCGTGATAATTTAGACCCAGAGTCAACCATATGGGAGGCCATCTCAGAAGGTCAGGAAACCGTATGGGTCGGAAACCGTGAGGTCAATTCAAGAGCCTATGTTGGAAAGTTTAACTTTTCAGGATCTGACCAGCAAAAGAAGGTAGGTCTACTTTCAGGTGGACAACGTAATCGTGTACACCTTGCAAAAATGTTAAAAGATGGAGGTAACGTCCTACTCCTTGATGAGCCAACAAATGACCTTGATGTAAACAC
>DAOVZA010000225.1 GCA_030635405.1 Desulfocapsa sp. | reverse complement strand
AGTGTTTAGTCAGTAAGTCAAGATCCCATCTGGTAAATACGAATTTTATAATTTCCATCAACTATTTTCATAATTTAATCAAAAATGCGATTTCTATATACTGTTTTTCTTTTGATCATTGCACTCTTTTACTTGGGTACACCAGCCTCTGTTCAGGCTCGTGTCCCGGATAAGGGCTACACTGAAACGCTTGAGGCTTTCAGTAGAGTCGCCTGTGGAGATGAAGAACTTTTTGAATATAACAAGGGGCTGATAAGAGCCTTAAGCTACAGCAATAAACGAGCTTTGCGGGCATTTACGCGACTTGATTCTGTTTCTGCAGCTGAACTTGTCACAGCCATTAGAAGGTTGATTACAGAGAAGGTCGGCTTTGATGATCTTCTTCTTTTGGAAAGCTTTGTACTGCTTGAAGAGGCAAACGCTGATCTGTCCTGGAAGTTTCTTGAGAAACTTGGAAAGCTTAACTATTCCAAGGGGCGTATCATGACAGCCTTTAAGCTGGTTGATGTGGTGACAGCGCCTGAACTTCTTGCCTATGTTGATCGCATAGATGCCATGAATGAACCTGCCGGCTGGGCCTTGAAAGCCTACTTACTTTTGCCTGGTCAAAGCAGAGAAACAGTTGCCTACGGTATAAATATCCTTGAAGGTATGAATCAGAAACAGCAATGGGCAACAGAGGAATGCTGCAAGATTAAAGAGATGAATGCTTATAAGGCACTTGATCTCATGGAATGGATTGTAAATCTTTCCAAAACGAATACCTGGAATGCCAAGGGACTTTTTAAGCAGGACGTAACTCCTGAAACTGCTCTGTATTGGGTTAAATATTATTTCAGTAAGAACCAGCTGGAACAGGAAGGATTGTTTTTTGTGAGATCTCCTGCTGATAAGGCTCTGCTTTTGAAGGCAATGGCTGAGGGATCAGATTATCTTACCTGGAAGATAAATGACCTCCACTCAGTGACTGATTTGAGAGGACGTGAAATTTCTGCAGCACGATTAAATGGAAGTTCTCCTGCAACACTTGAAAAATTCTGGAGGCGGCTCGACTGGAAGGTACAGGAAAAATATAAATCTTCTTTTTACAATGCCTTGAAGAGCGGTAAAAGAGGTTCTGCCGTGGTTGCCCTGCGAAGAGCAACGAGCAAAGCACGGGCGCAGGCCGCCTATGATACTACCACTGTGAATATTTATATTCTTCTTTCCAAGGGCAGTGACTTGTACGATTCCTCCTTTCGTGACATTTTGGTTCCTATACTGAAAGATCGGATTGATAAACGCTTTATGGCAAATCTGCTTCATTTTCTGCTTGAAGTTGATCCGGAAAACAATCATGTTTCCGATTTTATTATAAGCCTTGCGCAGCGTGGAAAACTAGCCATGTTTTTCCCGGTTGACCCAGATGAGCAGAAACGGGTACTTGATCTGGTCACAAAATCTGCCTTTCAGGATGAGAACAGTCTGATTCTTTTTTCCGCAACATTTATGACTCTGCTGGAAACCATCGAGCCGCAGACTCGTACTTATCTTATAGGTGAGATGCTATCGGCAGTTCGTGAGCAGAATACAATATTTACAACGCAGTTACGGGTTATCTTACAGTATTATCTGGAGTATTATTCTGAGTTTGTAGGTGAGTTGGATAAGATCCGTATTCAAATGATGATGTATGAGTATGGTGCCATTCCACTACAGTATTATGCTAAAACGGCTTTCACAGAATGGAAGTCCGATGGCAAACTCTCCAGCCTGTCAGTTTTTCATGATGATGATGATGGTAGACAGTCGTATCTTTCCAACTGTCACTTCCTGAAAAAACAGGGTTATTGGCCACGGCTTTCAAACTCTTTCAAGCTTGGAGCTTCTTCGCAGGTTGTTGCTCAGGGAGCTGCTCTTCTTCGTTCCTATTCTGCTTCTCCGTCTAAAACTCTGTCGTCGCTGTTTCGATTACAGTCCAGAAATCCTCTGGTGCTGGACTGGGTAAAACGAGTTAATGGTATCGAGATCTCTCATTCAGTATATCTGTTTCAGGGTGAAGCATTGCAGGAGAAACTCCTGCAACAGTTTCTCACAGGTGGTCATGAAATGTTTGCCCAACGGGGCCACAGCTACTGGCGCACTGAACAATTGATTGATCCCATTGCCAAACTTGTTGAGGATGGGATTGTAACAGATGCCGAGCTTGGCGATAAACAGCGTTTTATGAGTCTTGGTTCCTGCGGTGGCATTCGTGCATATTCAGAACTTGCCACCCTTTTCAATAATAACGTCGATATTCTTGCAACCGTTGGAACTGGTAAAGCTGTTGTGAACAACCCTTATAACGAATTTCTTTTTGAGGCTGTGGCTAAGACGAATAAGGATTTAAGCTGGGATGATATCTCAGATAAATCTGCAAAAATATTCAAGCAGGGGCTTGGAGAAGATTACCTGCAGCCCGGTTCTCTTCCTGCCATTTTACACAAGATAATGGATCAGAAATCACTGGATCAACCCCCGACGGCAAATGGCACTGATTAAACGTACAGAACTTCCTGCCATGTTAAAAAGCATGGAACAGGATAATGATACAAAGAAGATATTTCTCTTTTTTGGAGAACGTTTTCTGTGTCGTGAGGCTGCGGACAGCCTGCAAAAGAGTCTTTTGGCACATTCTGCTGGTGGAGCAGTAAACAGCATTGATGGTGACAACGAAGACAGCAGTAAGACCCTTGGACAGCTGATGAACTTTAGTTTGCTACCCGGAAGACAGATCTTCAGGGTGACAGACAGTCGTTTGTTTCATTCTAAAAGTGTGGCCTCTACGATCTGGGCTAAAGTGGAACAGGCAAAGAATGCAAATAAAGAAACAGCATGTCGCAGGCAACTACTCTCTTTTCTTTCTCTTGCGGGGCTTAGCGCCGACGATCATCTGGGCGAGATGAGCGCAGAACAATGGCAGGGGCTTTTCGGTTTTGCAAAACCAGCTGGTGATCTTTCCTGGGCAGATGGATTTCTTGCGACAGCTAATCCATCTAAAAAAGGCAGTGGAGTCACTGATATTGCATCTCGATATGTGGAGTCATTCAAAAAAGGTATCCCTCCCAATAATATTCTTTTGCTGACGGCAGAAGCCGTTGATAAACGTAAACAGCTTTTCACCTTCATTAAAAAAGAAGGAATTGCCGTTGATTGTTCGGTGGTAGCAGGAGCTAGCGCAGCAGCACAAAAAGGACAGAAAGAAATCCTACGGGAGATGGTGTTAAAGAGCCTTGCAGCTTTTCAGAAGAAAATAGCACCTCAGGCACTTGAGCTTCTTTTTGAACGGGTTGGTTTTCACCCTGTGGCCGTGGTTATGGAGACCGAGAAACTCGCCCTGTATATTGAAGACCGGGAAACCATTACTGTCGAAGATCTTAATCTTATGGTGGGCAGAACCCGTGAAGATGCCCTCTTTGAACTGACAGATGCCTTTGGCAAACATCAGTCTGCCCGTGTTTTGGTTCTTCTGCATCGCCTGCTTGACCAAGGAATGCACGGTCTTGCAATACTTGCTACCATGCGAAATTATTTACGAAAGCTGCTTATATTTAGATCTCTGCAGCTTGGATCGGATCCATCCTGGCAATCCGGGATGAATGCCGGACAGTTTCAAAAAGTGTATCTTCCAGCATTGAAAGAACGTGGAGTCTGGACTGATATGCTTAAAGGTCATCCCTATGCTCTGTTTATGTCGTTTAGCAAAGCTCAGGAGTTTTCCTGCACTGTCCTCAAAAACTGGCTTATTTTGCTCCTGAAGGCTGAGTTTCGTTTAAAAGGCTCACCTATTCCTGGAGATCTTGTTTTAGAAGAACTGTTTCTTACAATGCTGAAGCAAAAAAGACAGGGAAGTTGAAAAAAAACGGAATAGTCCTTATGGTAAAATGGTGAAAAGATACTATTTTATAGAGAAATATTTTCGACAAACGTACAATAAATTATGAGTGATAAGAAAGGATCGGTGGCAACCAGAGATCGTAGCGAGATACGGGAGCCGTCTTTATATAAAGTGTTACTGCACAATGATGATTACACCTCGATGGAATTTGTGGTTGCCGTTCTTGAGAAAATTTTCAGGAAAAGCACTGCCGAGGCCAGTAAGGTCATGCTAAATGTTCATCAGGAAGGGGTTGGCATTGCCGGAGTATATACCCGTGAAATATGTGAAACAAAAGTGGCCATTGTCCATGACCTGGCACGTCAGAGTGAGTACCCTTTGCGCTGTAGTATAGAAAAAGTTTAATTGGTGTCCCTATGATAAGTAAAGCACTGGAAACAGCCCTGATAAGGGCTATTCGTGAAGCAAAAGACTATAACCATGAGTATGTCACCGTGGAACATATGCTCTATGGACTGCTCCATGATGAGTTGACTAATTATATAATTGAGGAGTGCGGTGGCTCCAGCGATAATCTGAAAAATCGTCTTGTGGCATTTTTCTCTGGAGAACTTCCCGTTCACAGCCCTCAGGTTCAGGGCGAACCAGCTCAGACAGTCGCCTTCAACCGTGTCTTGCAAAGAGCAGTTGCACATGTGCAGAGTTGTGGCAAAAAGGAAGT
>DAOVZA010000313.1 GCA_030635405.1 Desulfocapsa sp. | reverse complement strand
AGGTGTCTTTGATGCACTGTCGTGTTTCAGTTGAATTTGTAGCCCTTTTTCCGTATATAGTAGAAGCAACTTATACTTTTCCAGTTTTGCCTGAGGAACCATGTCCAGCTGTAGCTGTTTTGATAAGTATAATGCCTTATCTATGCAGACAGGGTCTGATCCGGTAAAGGATACACCAATTGAAAGAGAGGGAAGTTTACTGCTGGTTAATTGGTTGTTCATTAAGTTTAAAACACGATCAAGGCTGAAGTTACTCTAAAGATTTAAAAATCTGATTTATATTTACAAATACCAATACTAAAGAAGATGGAAACAGAAAAACAGCAAAAAATAGAAGTGGTGGCAATTATTCCTGCTAGATACCATTCAAATAGATTTGAAGGAAAACCGCTGGCACTGATCAATGGAAAACCTATGATCCAGCATGTTGTGGAACGTGCCAAAACCGTTGACTTGCTTAGTAGGGTAGTGGTTGCCACCGATGACCAACGCATTGCTGATTGTGTAGCGGGTTTTGGTGGGGAGTTTGTGATAACGAGATCTGACCATGTGTCAGGATCTGACAGGCTTGCTGAAGCGGCTGAGTTACTTGAAATATCAGAACATGATGTCGTGGTTAATATTCAAGGCGACCAACCGTTCTTTGATGCTCAGGTAATAGAACAGGTTGCAAGACCTCTTCTTGATGACCCATCCCTTCCCATGTCCACGCTTATCTATAAGATTGTGAGACCAGAAGAAATTGATGATCCAAATCACGTGAAAACTGTATTTGATCATGAAAATAATGCGCTCTATTTCTCACGGTCTCCCGTTCCATTTCAGCGTAATCCTGAAGAAGGCATTGTTCCGACATACTATAAGCATCTTGGATTTTATGCATACCGAAAAGGATTCCTACTGACTTTTGTTGCGTTACCGGAAGGCGAATGGGAACGTTTTGAAAAACTGGAACAACTGCGAGCCCTTGAATATGGCTACAGGATAAAAGTTATATTAACAGAACATGATTCAATTGAAGTGGATACCCCGGAAGACTTAAAACGGGTAGAAGAATCAATAACCAACAATTAAAACCCTCAATGAAAAGATGGCCTGCCATCCTTTATAATTAATCAAAAAGGACTAAAAATGAGAAAAAAAATAACTATTATTGGTGCTGGAAATGTTGGAGCTACAGCTGCTCACTGGGCTGCTGCAAAAAATCTTGGTGATGTCGTTTTACTTGATGTTGCAGAAGGGATTCCTCAGGGAAAGGCGCTTGATCTTTCTCAATCAGGCCCCGTCGAAGGCTTCCATTTCGGTGTGACTGGCAGTAACGACTATGCAGACACTGCAAACTCTGATGTTGTTATTATTTCAGCAGGACTTGCTCGTAAACCTGGAATGTCTCGGGACGATCTTCTTGCAATCAACGTTGCGATTGTAAAATCCTGCGCAGAAGAGGCTGTAAAACATTCACCAGACTGTGTCTTGATTGTTGTAACAAATCCAATCGATGCCATGGTACACACTGCATTTAAAGTAACCGGTCATCCGAAAGAAAAGGTTATCGGTATGGCAGGTGTCTTGGATTCTGCTCGTTATAGAACTTTTCTTGCTCAGGCCATTGGAGTTGCACCAAAGGATGTGAACGCTCTTGTCCTTGGTATTCATGGAGATAACATGATGCCAATGGTTCGTCTTGCTAATGTTGCAGGAGTGCCCATTACTGATCTTCTTTCCACTGAAGAGATTGACGCCATTGTTCATCGTACTCAGACTGGTGGACTTGAAATTGTAAATCACCTGAAAACAGGTTCTGCTTTCTACACTCCAGGGCTTGCTGCTATTGAAATGGCTGAGGCAGTTCTTACCGATTCAAAACGTGTTCTTCCATGTGCAGCATATCTTGAAGGTGAATTTGGAGTTGATGGATATTTTCTTGGAGTACCAGTTGTTATTGGTGAAAAGGGAGTTGAGAAAATTCTCGAATTTGAACTTACTACAGAAGAAAAAGAAGCTCTTCAGTTGTCCGTAAAAGCCGTTGAAACACAGATGGCAGCAACAGGCCTGTAGGATTTAAAGTAAGTGGAAACGAAACAGAAAACAGGGCCTTTATCTTCAGATATGCTTAGTAGTCTTAAGCAGATTGAGAAGAAGGCTCTGTCTCCACTTGATCTTCTTCCACATACAGATATCCGTGAAAAGCTTGTAGAACTTGTGCTTGCAGGTGTTCCGGCAGGTATTCCGCCTGAAACAGCTTCTGAATTACAACAGGTAAGGGATGTGCTCAGCCAGGAAAAGGTGTCTGAGCTTAATGTTGTAGTCTTTGGCGGTGGTACAGGGCTTTCCACCATTGTTGGAGGAGATAGTCGCTCTGATTTCTGGCTTGATGATCCGTTTTCAGGTTTGAAGGCTTTATTTCCTAAAACCAGATCCATTGTCTGCATTACAGACGATGGAGGATCTACCGGAGAACTACTCAAGGATCTCCCACTTGTAGCTCTAGGCGATATACGCCACGTTTTAGTTTCTTCCATCCAACTCAGAAAACTTCAGGAACAATATACTCTTACTGAAAGAGAGGCGCTTAGTTGCGTTAAAGTTCTTTCAAGTGTCTTTAATTATCGTTTTTCAATACGGCCAGAAAATTTTGAGCAACTGCTTTCTGACTGTGGCTTGAACTCTAAAGATACTAAATTCCTACCGGATACTATTCAGATAACACTTGCTAAAATAATAGAAAGACTTTTTGTTGATCCCCGCCTTCAGACTATTTTAGATAGAGCTCACTGTCTTGGTAATCTCATTCTTGTGTCATCAATCTATGAAGAAATTTCAGAGGAGTACAGTGCAGAAGTATTATTCTCCAAGCCTGATCTGATCAGCAAAAATCTGTATCGTGGCATTGCATCTCTTTGTGTGTTGCTAGGTGCTGACAAGCATGCGGTAATCCCCTGTACTCATGTTCCTGCTGAAATGAGTCTTCGTTATACAAACGGTGTTCAGGTTACCGGAGAACATAAATCCGGTGTAGCTAAACGTGGATACCCTGTAGATACAGTTTTAATCAATTTTTGTGACGAACCGGAAGTTAGCGATGACGTTCTTGATCACATAAAAAGTGCAGATATTATGATTATGGCTCCGGGGAGCCTCTATAGTTCTCTTATTCCTGTGTTACAAGTTCCACAAATTGCTGAAACCATTAAAGAGAACGGCCATGCATTGAAAATTTTGGTGTCAAAGGATTAGCTATTCCTGTAGATTTATCTACACTCCAAGGCGTTAGTAGTTGCGCAAACACATATTTTGATAATTTTACCACTCTTGATATTTTAATAAATAATGCTGGAATGACTCACGTATCTTCTGTGATTGATAATCCAATTGAAAGGGTCCAGAAATTATTTAATCTCAACATTATGAGCTATTATGCCTTAATAAGAGAAGTTTTACCAAAAATGATCAAACAAAAAAGCGGAAGCATAGTTATGACATCTTCAGTTAATGGGAATGTCTATTTTCCTCCTAAGAAAGTTGCATATTCGACTTCTAAAGCAGCTGTATCTGCTATGGGAAAATGCTT
>DAOVZA010000119.1 GCA_030635405.1 Desulfocapsa sp. | reverse complement strand
CCGATGCTCCGGTTTCAGGAGGGAATGTTATGGCTCGATGGGTACGTACTTTTTCGAAAAGCTCTGAGATTACTCTCCACGCATATTATGACCAAACAAATCGCGAAGAATTTTTCGCCGAAGAAACTATTGATACTGCAGATATTGATTTTCAGCATCGTTTGGATATGCTGAGTGGATTAGAATTTCTCTGGGGACTGGGATATCGTTATACCAAGAGCGACATGGAAGGAATTGTTACAATTCCAGGGATTGTGTCCTACAGCATTGATCCTGCAATAAGGGAAAATGATCTGTTTAGCGGCTTTTTGCAGGGACGTATTCCCTTTGCTGGTGATAAAGGAGAGCTTACCCTTGGGACGAAAGTTGAACATAATGATTATACAGGTTTTGAGTGGCAGCCAAGCGCTCGCATTATGTGGAGCTTGAACACTGATCATTCTGTTTGGGCTGCCATTTCCAAAACAGCACGTACGCCATCACGTACTGAGACTGATGCGGATATTGACGGCGGAGGAGTATTCTTAGATACTGAAATCGGTAGTGTTTTAACATATATCCGTGTTGTTGGGAATGATGAGATTGAAGCGGAAAGTGTTTATTCCTATGAAGCTGGCTATCGAGGAAGGCTCAAGGAGGATATATTTTTAGATATCAGTATGTATTATAATCAATATGATGGATTAAGCACAGGAGTGCCAATGGGCCTTCCACAGTCTAAACTTACTCCAACAGGAGGGTATCTTCTGGCAACTTATCTGATTGACAATGCAATGGATGGGGAAACCTATGGTGCTGAAATAAGTTGTGGGTGGAGCGTTACTGACTGGTGGCGTTTGACTGGTGGTTTTACCTGGTTCCAATTTAATACCCTGAATGTCGGAAACGCAAAAGACGGGAGGATGGGTTTTGAAGAGGATGAAAATGCAGACCATCTTATTTCACTTATTTCCTATATGGATCTACCACACAATCTTGAAATAAATACAAGCCTCTATTATGTGGATTCTTTGTCTGGTTTAGCCATTGATTCCCGTATAAGCCTTGATCTCAATGTTGCCTGGCATCTGACAGATAACGCTACAATTACAGTAGGTGGACGAAATCTTTTTCAAGGTGGTCAACGAGAGTTTAATGATACAATGGATGGCATTGTTGCCAGTGAAATAGAGCAGACTTTATATGCAAAACTCACCATGATCTATTAGACCTTAAAGCAATGAAACGTTTCAGGATTTATTTTCTTTTGCTGTTTTTTATCTTTATACCGACTCAAGGCATGGTTGCGTCCAATGATATTTACTCAGACCATGCCATGGAAATCCAGGCTGCCTTTCTTGTTAAGTTCAGTGCCTATGTTAAATGGCCGGAAAAGACCTTTTCCAGCTCTAAAGAACCAATCATTATAGGGATTGTTGGCCGGGATCCTTTTGGCTCCAGTGTGGATGAAATTGCACGTTCTTTTAAAGCAAAGGGGAGAAGTATTGAAGTTAGACGATTTAGCAATGCTGCATCGGTTACCAAAAGCCACATCCTGTTTATTCCCTCCACTGAAAAGAAAAATATGGAAACAATCAGACGTGCCAGCTCAGGCAAGGCTGTGCTTCTCGTTGGTAATTTTTCAGGCTTCTTAGAGCAATCTGGCAGTATAAATTTTGTTATGGTGGGGAAAAAAATACGATTTAACATCAGCAGGACAAATTACCAGAGAGCAGGTTTTACAATCAGCTCGAAACTTCTTTCAGTTGCCCATGAAATTAAATAATACTTTGAGCATATGAAAAGATGAGTCATTCACTATTGTCTAATCTTTCTATTACCAGGAAACTGTCAGCTCTCGTTGTTGTCAGCTGCCTTCTTGTGTCTCTAGTAACATCTGCACTGTTCGTTGGGTTAGATATTGTTTCCCTGCGACGATCAATGGTTGAAGAGCTTTCCGGGTTGGCTAAAGTTATAGGGATTAACTGTAAAGCTCCCCTGGAATTTATGGATACAGAAACAGCTCATGAGGTGCTTTCTTCCCTTAACGTCAGGCCACATATACTTCAGGCGATACTTTATTCACAAGACGGCAAAATCTTCGCACAATACCAGTTGGACTCCGTTACTGAGAATGACAGGAAGGGACTTCGCGATCATCTGAAACATAATTATAGCTTGTTTGAGGAAGAGTCCTATAATTTTCGAAAAGCTTCAATTGACCTTTCTGTTCCCATTGGTGAGCCAGGGGAAGTTATAGGTGCGATCGTGCTACAGGCGAATCAGGATGAGTTTCAGATGATTCTGCTGAGACTTCTATATGCTGTTATCGGTATGTTCACGGCAAGCTTACTATTGGCATTTTTCTTTTCTTCAGTACTGAACAAAATTGTATCTCGTCCGATTCTTGCACTTGCAGATACCATGGATCGAGTACATCAGGAAAAGAATTATTCGATACGAGCAAAGAAAACATCCAGAGATGAGATTGGGGTATTGGTTGAAGGAGTCAATTCCATGCTTGAGGGGATTGAACAACGTGATGAGCAATTACTGGTGGCAAAGGAGATAGCTGAAAATGCAAACCTGGCTAAATCACAATTTCTTGCTCAGATGAGTCATGAGATACGAACGCCCATGAATGGTGTTCTGGGGATAGCATCACTCCTTTTGCACACATCACTTAATGAAAAACAAACAAATTTTGTTCATACAATACGCACTTCAGGAGAATCTCTTCTTGGTTTAATTAATGATATTCTCGATTCTTCAAAAATTGAAGCTGGTAAGCTTGAGTTGGAACTGATTTCCTTTAATATTCGTCATATGGCTGAGGAAACTGTTGATCTTCTGTCGAAACATGCTTCGGAAAAAAATGTCAATCTTGCCTGTGTTGTCAGTACTGATGTACCTGCTTATGTAGAAGGAGATCCTGGACGATTACGTCAGATATTTATGAATCTCCTGGGTAATGCATTGAAATTCACTAGTTATGGGGAAGTGATATTGTATATTTCTGAAGAAAAGAGAGATAACGATGACGTTTATCTTCGCTTTGAAATCAAAGATTCAGGGATTGGAGTTAATAAGAATAAGCAGAAAGAAATCTTTGTTGCTTTCTCTCAGGTTGATGAATCAACCACTCGTAAATTTGGTGGGACTGGGCTTGGTCTTGCAATTTGCCGCAGTCTTGTACATCTGATGGGGGGAACAATTGGAATCGAAAGTGAGGAAGGAAAAGGCTCTGTCTTTTGGTTTACTGTAATGTTGGGTATGGGGAGCACGAGTGACGTGATTGTCGGTCTGCTTCCTGAGAAAACTTTTTTCCAGAAATTTGATGCATTCGTTCTTGTAGTTGAAGACAATATTACTAATCAAATTGTCGCACAGGGGACTCTGGAAAAAATGGGCTGTAAAGTTGAACTGGCAGGCAATGGACTTGAGGCTGTCTCAGCAGTGGAAAAAAAGCAGTATGACCTCATTTTTATGGATTGCCAAATGCCGGTTATGGATGGGTATGAGGCTACAGTAAAAATAAGGAAGAAAAGTTCCGGGCAGGAAATGGAATATGTTCCAATTGTCGCTCTTACTGCCCATGCTATGAAGGGTGATCGTGAACGTTGCCTGGCCGTTGGTATGGATGATTATATCGCAAAGCCATTTGATGAACAGCAGTTGGAGCGTGTTCTGCTGAAATGGGTTCCTCACGAAAATTAAATAAATATGTGAAAATGAGTTAGAAAAAAAGAGAAGAAGTAATAATTCTCCTTGATGTTGTTAGAGGATTTGAAATAACATTAATGTGGTACTCGTGAGGAAGTGATAAGGGTGAAAGTTTGTAGGAAAACAGGTCACCAATGACGCCACTATATATTCGCAAGACAGATAGGAGCCACCATGAAACGAAGTTATCGTAAATCCATTGTATCTTTAGTAGCCATTTCTCTTGGCATCCCATGTTTGTCGGTTTCAAGCCTGGCAACAGTGGAAGTCGGTAACGATTTCTTCGATATGGATATCGCACAACTGATGCAAATTACTATCACCTCGGTTGCCAGGAAACCACAAAATCTTTCTGATAGTGCTGCTGCTGTGTTTGTTATTACGCAGGATGATATTCATCGTTCCGGTGTGACCTCAATTCCAGAGGCATTGCGTATGGCACCAGGTCTGCAAGTAGCACGTGTCGATTCTAACAAGTGGGCGATAACTTCTCGTGGGTTTGCAGGGAATTTTGCTAATAAATTACTGGTAATGATTGATGGTCGAACTGTTTATTCTCCTGCATTTTCAGGAGTGTATTGGGATGCTCAAGATACCTTGTTGGATGATATTGATCGAATAGAAGTGATCCGTGGTCCTGGAGCAACGATATGGGGTGCCAATGCTGTTAATGGTGTTGTTAATATCATCACTAAGAAGGCAAGTGATACTCAAGGAGGGCTTGTCACTCTCGGTGGTGGTACTCATGACAAAATCATGACCGGGCTTCGTTATGGAGCAGCAATTGGAGAAGATACCCATGGGCGAGTGTATGTGAAATATCATAAGCAAAATTCCTATGAAGTCTATGATACAGGAAAAGATGCCAATGATGATTGGGATAGCCTTCGCACGGGCTTTCGGGTGGACGGTGAGCTGGGAGGTAAAAATTCCTGGACTCTGCAAGGTGATCTTTACTCAAATAACGAAAATCAGTTGCTGTCCCCTTTCTGGATAGCAAATCCTCCCTATTTGACAGAAAAAGAGGATTCTTTTGATACCTCTGGCTGGAACGTTTTGGGGCGCTGGCAAACAGAAATTTCACAAACAAGTTCCTGGACGATTCAAGCCTATTACGATTACACAAATCGTGATGAAGCAATTATGGAGCAGACACACAGGACTGTTGATCTTGATCTTCATTACCAGAATCAATTGAACACGCGTAATAATATCGTAATGGGTATTGGCTATCGTTCAGTGGATGCTGAATTTGATAATAGTTTTCAGGTATCGGTTGAACCAGGTGATCGTTCTGAGAATCTATACAGTGGTTTTGTTCAGGATGAAATTATGCTGGCAACTGATAGTCTCTGGTTAACTCTGGGAGTAAAGTGGGAGCATAACGAATTTACGGGTAACGAGTTGCAGCCCAGTGGTCGTTTACTGTGGAAAGTGACTGATAAACAGACTGTTTGGGCTGCTATTTCAAGAGCAGTACGAACACCATCTGAGTTTGAGGAGAGTGGAAGCATAACCATGGCTGTGATTCCAACTATTCCACCAGATAGCATGAACCTCACATTGAACGGTAGTGATCGTTATGGTTCAGAAGAATTGATTGCCTATGAGGCGGGATATCGTTGGCTGGCACTTTCAAATGTTTCTTTAGATGTGTCTATTTTTTACAATGATTACGAAAATTTGCAAACAATAGAGCCTGGTTCTTATCAATTTGGAACTCAGCTCGATTTTTTAAACAATATGCATGGTTCAACATATGGCCTGGAGTTGGTGTCTGACTGGCAACCAGTCAATTGGATTAAGCTTCAGTTTGGCTATACCTATTTAGATTTTGATCTCACTGTTGAAGAAACCAGTTTCAGCCAAGGTTTAGAAGCAAGCACTGAAGAAACCAGTCCACAACACCAGTTTTCTGTGAATTCTGCGATCAACATCAGTAAGGAATTACAACTCAATTTGTGGGTTCGTTACGTAGATTCCCTAGAAGGGGATAAGGCTCTGGATGAAAGAGAGAATAGGACTGTTGATGAGTATTTGACTCTTGATGCCAACGTATCCTGGCGTCCCATGGAAAGACTCGAATTAATGCTGGTGGGGCAGAATTTACTCGATTCCAATCATTTGGAATACGTGTCTGAGTTCTCTTCGCCAACAACAGAAATTGAACGTAGCGTTTATGGCAAGATTACCTATCATTTTTAGTACATTGTGGGGTGTTAAAATACCAATGACCAGATTGTTTTTAGCAGAAATGGATAACAAATGAAAAGTACCGCTAAAAAATATACTGTGCCTCTGTTGGGGCTGAGCTTATATTTAAGTGGTGTTGTTGCACCAGTCCATGCTTTGGCGGGCACTGATAACGAGTATCTGGATTTAGATATTTCACAGTTGATGCAGATAACCATCACTTCAGTGTCTAAAAAAGAACAAAGCCTCTCTGATGCAGCAGCCGCAATATTTGTTATTACTCAGGACGATATTCATCGCTCAGGTGTGACCTCTATTCCCGAGGCTCTTCGTATGGCTCCAGGCTTACAGGTGGCGCGTATAAGTGCAGAGAAGTGGGCCATTACTTCAAGGGGGTTTAACGGTCAGACAGCTAATAAACTTCTGGTACTCATGGATGGTCGAACGCTTTATTCTCCCTCTTTTTCTGGTGTGTATTGGGATATGCAAGACACACTGCTTGAAGATATTGATAGAATTGAAGTGATTCGTGGGCCGGGTGGCACAATCTGGGGGGCAAACGCTGTTAATGGTATCATCAACATAATTACAAAAAATGCAAGTGATACAGCAGGTGGGCTAATTCGGATATCGGCAGGAGATGAAGAACGGGCATCTGGAGGTTTACGTTATGGTGCAGCAATAGGAGATTCAACACACGCACGTGTCTATCTCACTTATCGTAACCACGATTCTTTTGCACTACATGACACTGAAACTGATGCCAATGATGAT
>DAOVZA010000307.1 GCA_030635405.1 Desulfocapsa sp. | reverse complement strand
GATCTTCGCCAAATATATAAAGGCCTCGAATTTCGTCCTTTAAAATATTATCCCATATCTCTGTGGCTGGTTTTCCTGCGTGTGTAGGAAGTTTTACCTTCCACAACTCTTCAAATTTCTCAACCAGATCCTCGTTGTCCAGTTTTCCATATCCAGGTAAGGTATTGAAAAGTGCACCCATATCGCAGGCGCCCTGGACATTATTCTGACCGCGGAGCGGATTACACCCTCCGCCTTCAACACCAACTTTCCCACATAACATTGAAAGGTTGGCTATACTTTTCACCCGGTCTGTTCCTGTGACGTAATGGGTAATACCCATACCGTGGTAGATTGCGTGTCGGCCTGGAGCGGCAAACATTCGAGCAACATTACGAATCGTATCAGCAGGAATGCCGGTAATTTTTTCTACCTCTTCAGGCGGATATTTACTTACAACTCTTTGCAGATAATCAAAGTCCTCTGTTCTCTCTTCGACAAATTTCTTGTCATGGAGATCCTCGTCAAGAATGACATTCATAAGGGAATTTAACAGGGCAACATCAGTTCCCGGGTGGATACGCAGCCATTCATCAGCACGATCGGCAAGTTTTGTTCTGCGTGGATCAACCACAACCATTTTGGCACCATTGTCAAGGGCCTGATGTATACGCAGTCCTATTGTAGGATGACTTGTGTCCGGATTGCTTCCAATCATGAAAAAGAGATCGGTTTTAGTAGTATCAGCAATAGAGTTAGTCATCGCTCCGCTTCCAAACGTGAGGGCCAGACTGGCCACCGTTGGAGCGTGTCAGAGACGGGCACAGTGATCTATATTATTTGTACCGATCGCTGTACGCATGAACTTCTGCATCAGAAAGTTTTCTTCGTTGGTTGCACGGGCACATGAAAAACCTGCGATAGAATCTGGCCCACTGGTTTCTTTAAACTCATTAAACTTTCTGGTTATTACTTCGTAGGCATCATCCCAGGTTGTCTCAACAAGCTTCCCTTGACGCCTAACCAAAGGTTTGGTGAGTCTGGACCTGTCTTTAACAAAATCGTGGGCAAAACGACCTTTGACGCAGAGTGCGCCGTAATTAGGCGCAATTTCAGGATCAGCAGAAGTTTCGATTATGGTGTTACCTTTGACATGAAGAACAATCTGACAACCAGCGCCACAGTATGGGCATGTGGTTTGCACCTTGCGAACATCTTCGCTGATAACCGGTACAATGGATGGTTTTTTTGTTAAGGCACCTGTGGAACAATTTTCAGCACACTTTCCACAGTACACGCAATTGTCATTAAAGGAGAGATTAAGACCTTTATATAGGCCGTTGTCATCAATTTCAGCAGCAGTAACTTCTATAGCTCCATATTCACAAGAATTGACACATCGTTGACAGAAAATGCATTTATTCAGATCAACACTCAAAACAGGATGTGAACTGTCCTTTGAATATGATGGTTTTGTTCCCATTCCTGTCTTATTGATATTGACACCATATTCAATATCAATACGTTTCAGGTCGCACCGATCAAAAGCATTACAACCACACGACAGACATCGGTCAGCTTCCTGCCTTGCTATTTCCTCAGTATAACCGAGTCTTACTTCTTCACATTTTTCAAGACTGGTCTGAACAGCCTGTTCAGGCATTTGCCCTCGCAGCTTGATTGGTATCCCATTAAAATTGCTTTGATCTACATCATCAAATGAGCGTCCACGATGGAAGTTAAAACGGCTTTCAGCAGGTGCCTTGGGAACCCCCATGACATACGCATCGATATTTTCAGCTGCTCTTCTCGCTGAGACAACTGCCTGGATAACTGTTCTGGTTCCACTTGCAGCATCTCCTGCCGCAAAAATGCCTGGAACAGATGTCATTGAATCACGTGGAGATGCATTTAGGACATTATTGGCTTTTAGAGCTATCTGATCTTCAATTTCACTCCCTGTCAACTTACCCGAACAGGCCATTTGTCCAACGGAAGATACGACTGTATCAACTTCAATAATATTTGATGAACCAGGGATAGGTTCTGGTTGTTGTTTTCCTTTCTTATCAGGATCTCCAAGCTGCATTCGCACAAGTTCGACCTGAACAGATCCATTTTCTGCGTCATTGATTTCAACAGGTGAAGCCATTGCCAGAAACTGTACACCCTCTTTTTCCGCCTCTTTCACTACCCTCTCATTTGCTGGCAGATCAGCAAGCATCCTTGGAAAAATAACTGTGACTTCTTTTACGTTGTTTCTGAGCAGCGTTCTTGCCACTTCCATGGCAATATTATTACCGCCTATAACAGCTGCACGGTTTCCGTACTTAGCTGTGTCACAAGTGCTGTTTACGCTTACTTCCTTTAGAAATTTAGCTGCAGACAAAACCTTTGAGTTGTTGCTTCCAGGAATATCCAGCGGCTTGTCTATCCCTGCACCAATTGCAATAAGTGTCGCATCAAAGCCTTTATCTTTTAAATCCTGAAGTGTAAAATCACGCCCCCACTTCTGATTAAAAGCAACTGAAATCCCCATTTTAAGAATGGATTCAGTTTCATAATCGAGTACCTTTCGTGGGATCTTATACTCCTGGAAACCATAACGAAGCATACCGCCAAGTTTAGGATTCGATTCGAATACAGTAACGTCATGTCCTTTACGGGAGAGATAATATGCACCTGTCAAACCGGCAGGACCACCGCCAATAACGGCAACTTTTTTTCCTGTTGATTCTCCCCGAGGAATATTTAAATCAACATTATTGGCCATGCACCAGTCTGCAACAAAGCGTTTCAGGTGATTTATTGCAACGGGCTCGTCAACGAGGACTCGACGACATTTGGTCTCACAAAAGCGGGGGCAAACCCTTCCAACTGAAAAAGGGAAAGGATTGCGTTCCATAATCAGGCGTAGGGCTTCTTCATACTCACCTTTTTGAACATGAGCAATATAGCCCTGGACATTTATCTGGCCGGGACAGGTGAGATTACAGGGAGCCTTGCAGTCTCCGAAATGGGTTGAAGACAGGAGAGCAAGTTTTTCTTGACGCTTTTGCTTGAGGGTATCAGAGTCGGTAACAACCTTCATCCCATTTTGAGCAATAGAATCACATGAACGGACAGGTTCATCAATCCCCTCAACTTCAACAATACAGAGGCCACAGGGAGATTCACTGTTTTTCCCTCCCACGGAACAAAGGGTAGGAATCGTTATATCCGCCCTTGCGGCAATTTCCAGAATAGTTAAACCTTCTTCTGCTACAATTTCAGAACCGTTTATCTCGATATTAATTGTCGACATTACTTACCCAGGTGTAGATATTGTATTTATACCGCAGGGGCATAAGTCTCGATGTCTCGTGCCCTCGCTTATCGGATTGAACAGACAAGCTGTTCAACTCAGCTTTCTAAATCATGCTCAAAAACCGACAAAACAAAAATCAGCCGGCTTTCGAGCAGATTGGTATCAGGCAGCAGGTTTCCATGCTTTCAGGAATGCCGGCAGATGACCAGCCTCTCTTGGACCAATAGTAATGGTCCAATCCGGCAGTTCTTCCTCCAACTCACCTTTTATGCTTGCCAGGTATCCTGGGATAATGAGTTCCCTATGTTTTACCTTATCTAAGATTCCAGATTTATTGATAAATTGGGCGATAAG
>DAOVZA010000179.1 GCA_030635405.1 Desulfocapsa sp. | reverse complement strand
GGCAATAATGTCGCTGGAATAAACCTTGTGTACTCCGTTATTGAACCTATATTTTTTCAGGATGAATACCTAGGAGCACTCCAGTTCGCCATCAGTGGGAGACAACTTTTTGAAACCATCAAGAATGAACTAAACATACCTGTTGCTCTTCTTGTTCCTGCTGAGAAATCCAATTTTATTGAACAGTCTAAGATGGACAGGGTTACAAGTGGATCTTTTTCCATTTTTTCACCTGAAATTGATTTTTTCAAGGAGACAGCCCCACATATTGACTGGAATCTTGAGCGACAAACAATATCCATGGATGGCAAGAGCCTTATTATCATCAAAGTACTAGATCTCAAAAATCACAAAGGTCAGTTACAAGGAGAGGTTGTTGTTGGGCTCGACATAAGTGAAAAAATTGCGGAAAAAAAATCAAACTTCAGGCTGGTTGTTTTTGTATGCCTTTTTTTCCTTCTCCTCAGCCTGATAATATCAAACAAAGGGTATGATGCTCTCAGCCGCCTGGTGATGCAAAAGAACATTGACTTACGCAGAAGTGCACAGCGATACCAACTTGTGGCAACGAATACGTCTGATTTAATCTATGAAATGGATTTAAAAACAAAAAACTTTACATGGTTCGGTGATATTGAAACCCTGCTTGGCTATTCAATTACAACTGAAAATGAATGGTATGAAGCAATACACCCTGAGGATAGAGAAAATTCAACGCGTGAATATAAGAAACTGCTGGATGGAACCATAGATCATTTTTCAGTACAGTTCAGAATTAAACACAACGATGGCTCATGGTGCATCTGGTCTGAAAATGGGAATTACATTACTGATGAAACAGGCCAGCCCTCACTATGGATTGGTGCATGTTCTGATATTACTGTACAAATCGCAGCCGAAAAAGAGCGCGCAAGGCTAGTTACTGCAATTGACCAATCATCAGAAACAGTGGTTATTACAGACTTGAATGGAACAATTCAATACGTGAACCCTGCTTTTGAAAAACTCACAGGATATGACAAAGATGAAGTTATAGGTCAAAACCCCAGGGTTCTCTCCAGTGGCAAACATGATGTAGCTTTTTATGAGAAGATGTGGGACACGCTCCTGCAAGGTAATACATGGAAAGGACACTTGATCAACAAGAAAAAAGATGGTTCTCTTTTTGAAGAAGAAGCCACCGTTTCTCCTGTTAAAAACGAAGCTGGCAACGTTACAAATTTTGTAGCCGTAAAACGAGATGTCACTCATGAAATATCACTTGAGAAACAACTCCGGCAAGCTATGAAAATGGAAGCCATCGGCACTCTTGCTGGGGGTATTGCTCACGACTTCAATAATATTCTGTCTGCGATCCTTGGGTATACCGAAATAGCAAAGGCACAACTGCCTGCCGACAACAAGATCAGAAATGATCTGGACCAGGTTATTATCGCCGGACAAAGGGCAACCGATCTTGTTAAACAAATCCTTACCTTCAGCCGCCAAAGTGAAGAACTGTTCAAGCCTCTTGATGTTCAGGTTATATTAACAGAAGTTCTTAAATTGTTACGGTCATCTCTGCCATCAACAATATCTCTTAAAGAAAATATTTCTAAAGACTGCGACATGGTATTTGCCAATTCTACCCAAATCCATCAAGTCATCATGAATATTTGCACGAATGCCAAAGATGCCATTGGTGAAGAAATTGGAACTCTTGAAGTCTCATTGTCAGAAATTCAGTTCACTAAGACTAACGACATTGCAACTTACCCGCAAATGGCAAATGGGTCCTATCTTGACATTGAAATCAGGGACACAGGCTGTGGCATGAATTCTTCAACCCAGGCAAAGATCTTTGATCCATTTTACACCACCAAGGAAAGAGGAAAAGGAACAGGAATTGGGCTTGCTGTTGTGCATGGCATCATTAAACAACACAAAGGAGAAATCACTGTTACCAGTGAACCAGGCCATGGAACTACATTCCATATCTATTTGCCAGTAATCGAGCATCAAGAGACACTTGAGGAACAGGTTGTCTCTCAAAAATTACCGCTGGGAAATGGAGAGCGAATACTGTTTGTTGACGATGAAGTATCTATCATCAGCATGATGCAGATAACACTGTCCAACCTTGGTTATTCCGTAACTGTTTTTGACAGCAGCCTTGAAGCATTTGATGCATATCAACAAAATCCTGAATATTTTGATATAATTATCACTGATATGACCATGCCACAAATGACGGGCCTGGAAATGAGCAAAAAATTACTGGAAATTCAACCGGACTTACCTATTATTCTCTGCACAGGTTTTAGTGAAACAATTGATGACATAAAAGCTAAGTCATTTGGTATCAGCGCATTTATCAACAAACCAATTCACCAACTAACTCTGGCAAAAACTATACAAAAAGTGTTAAAGAAACCTGAAAAGGCATAAAATCACACGGCTCAACAAATACTGAATTAAAAACAGGCCAGATCTACCCCATGAAAGAAGAGATACAAAACCCCTTTCCAGACAATAATTGTTTCTTTTGCGGTTGTAACAACCAGAAGGGTTTAAAGCTTAAATTTTATTGGGATAAAAGCAGGAATGAAGCATATGCAGAGTATCTTCCAGCTAAACATTTTGTCGGGCAGGGAAAAATCTTACATGGAGGCATCCAGATGGGTCTCCTTGATGAAATCATGGGCTGGACAAGCTATGCCGTCACACAGGAAATGGCTGTCACCACAGGTCTTAATATCAACTTCTTGCAGCCTGTCTATATCTGTGGTGAGGCAATAACCATTACATGTCATGTAACATCTCAAAAAGGTGCAAAAGTCTTCATGCAGGCATCGTTATCAAACAGTAACGCAGAAATTTGCACTATCGCCAAAGGAACCTTCCATATTTTACCAGATCACAAATATAAGAAGCTTATAAAGACTATTTAACACACCTTACACTTCAAATATTATCGTAAAATCCTCCTAACCTCCTTTTCACCAAACAAAGGTAACCATTCTCACATTAGCATTGACTGTTAGAATAGATACTTGTATAGATCTCCGAGTAATTCAGTGTTTTATTAAACTTATATATGGAGATCTCAATGAACAGAAACAAAATAGTTAGTCTGGTTACAACATGCTTTCTCGTTTGCATTGCAACAGTGGCATTTGCGACAGAAAAATCCCGTCTGGATGTGATTATGGAAAGAGGACATATTCTCGTTGGAACAACTGGTGACTACAAACCATTCAGTTATCTCAATCCTGAAACAGGTAAACACGAAGGTCATGACATCGATGCCGCAACCATGCTTGCTGAGTCCATGGGTGTTGAGGTACGTTTTGTTCCTACAACCTGGAAAACACTCGTCGCTGGTATCCTTGAAAATAAATACGATGTTGCCATGTGCGGCATAACTCGTACCCTTTCCCGTCAAAAACAGGTTGCTCTCACAGCTCCTTATATCAACGTTGGAAAATCTCCACTCATCAGAAAAACCGATGAAAACAAATACAAAACACTTGCTGATATTGATAAGGCCGGAGTTAAAATTGGTGTTAATCCAGGTGGAACCAATGAAAAATTTGTTCTTGCCAACATAAAGCAGGCTGAAATTGTTGTTATTCCTAAGAACCTTGCTATCCCTGATAAAATTGCATCCGGTGAAGTTGATGTAATGATCACAGATAATGTTGAAGCAATGCTTGTTGAAGGAAAGCGCTCTGAACTCTATGCCGTATCTCCAAACGCCCCTCTTACAAGAGATGATTTTGGTTATATGTTGCCAAGAGATGAATATTCTCTGATTAACTGGATGAATCTCTGGGTACATCAAATGCATGAAAAAGGCGACTTTGGCAAATTGAAAGTAAAGTGGATTGCTGAGTAAATATTTAATCTTAGTAAAAGATTAAACAACGCTCTTTACAGATAGCCGGGTTACCAGTTTACACAGGTAATCCGGCTTTTTTTATTTATCCCCAAATGGCTAAAAGTAATAGCAACTCCAGCTCTTTTAACATATACCTAAGTCCTGATTTTCAATAAGGCAAAAGACAAGGTAAGCAGATCAGGAGAAAATATATGTTGAGTGTGGAAAACAAGGAGCTTTGCAAAGTACGAACAATCACAACGTTTATATCGCTGGACACAAATAAGCAAAGCTGGGAACAGGAAATATTTAAAGCTTCACAATTTTGCTCAACACTCTCCCAGAAATTCACGGAAAAAGGATATACAGTTCAGTCTGTGAGAATTGTGACCAATCCCTTTGGCGACTATCTGGATACCACTACTCTGGAAAACGCAAAAAAAGATCTTTCATATCTCAGTACGCTACTCACCTCTTCAGACACATCAAAACTTCGAGTGCGATTTGCCATTGGGGAGGCAAGAACGGAGAATGAAATTGCCATACTACCTGAACTTATCAGAGAATTTGGTGATCTGTGCAACATATGCGTCAATGTCGGAACAGATCAGTATGGCGTACTTAACAATGAATTAATTCTGCGTTCGGCAAAGGCAGTAACCGAAATAAGTAAAATCACACCAAGAGGAGAAGGGAATTTCAATTTTACAGTAAATTTCAACTGTGAACCGCTTATCCCCTACTTCCCTGCCAGTTATCATAGGAAAGAACTCGGGCGATGTTTTGTTATCGGTCTTGAAACACCTGACCTTCTTGTTCAAGCACTTAAAACCTTTAACCAAAACAATCATTCGCGGCAGCATAATAAGTTACACAAAGGATATTATGAGGCAATGCACTCAGCACTGCAATATTTTGTATCTGATATTAAAAAATTAATAGACAATACTGATCTCGATCCGGATTTTACGTTTTCCGGCTTTGACAGCTCTGCGGCTCCTTCAAAAAATTGTTCGAGCATGGTTGAGGTATACGAACAAATGGGCGTTGAATATTTCGGCGCTTCAGGAACAGTAGAAGCATCATCCCTATTAACAAAGGTTTTTAAATCTATTCAGGGTGTTGAACTTGTAGGGTTTTCTGGATTGATGCTTGCACTCACTGAAGATATCGGCCTTGCTCAAGGGACAATTAACTCAAGCTTCGATATTCGCTCTCTATTGACCTATAGTTCAGTCTGCGGCATAGGCCTTGATACAGTGCCAATCCCCGGTGATACAACAATTGAAAAAATTGCGGCACTTATGAGAGACACAGGAACCATGGCATATCGTCTAAACAAACCGTTGACGGTTCGTCTTTTTCCCGTTCCTGGACTAAAAGCCGGTGACATGACTCGTTTTGAAAGCGATGACCTCTGTAATTGTGCAGTACTAGCAGTACCATAAAAGCAAATTCAAAATAGGGATGAATCTATTTGCTTATTGGGCTTTTCCCTATTATGCATACAGTTT
>DAOVZA010000294.1 GCA_030635405.1 Desulfocapsa sp. | reverse complement strand
TTCATTCTTCTTTTTCAGTTCTGTCGTCAGGTTCTCAAGCTCCATCTTCGTTTTTATAAGTTCCTGGTTCATTTGATCAAAATCAAGATTTATAAGACTTAAACGAATGTTGGCTTCCTGAAGGATTTCCTGAACGGGCTTAGTGTTTTTTATGCGTAGCCCGAAATATTCACCAGCTTGATCCACGTGGGTATGAACTTCACTTAAAATGAGTTCAATGTCTTCATTGCTGAGTCCGAGAAGATTTTTTGCCTCTTTACGGAATCGCTTATGGTAATCCTGAGGTTTGTCGGAGTAAAGGATGGAGACAAGGAGGTCCGAGAGATATGAGGCCTTACAGGTTACTTCTATCTTTTTGTTTCCCCCTTTGTATGCCAATGGGTCATGGTGATACAGGATGGGTAATAGCAATACTTCTGGAAAACCCCAGCTTTTAGCTACTTCATATCCGATGGTTGGGTGCGTTGTTCCAAAGGCATCTTCTTCTGTGTTCAGGACGTCGTGTTGTCCTTCAATTACTTTGGAAAGTACTTTGTCGTATTCATCGGGATATGTTACTGCAACTATTAATTGTCCAAGATTCTGAAGCAATCCACAGACAAAAATTTCTTCAGTATCAGCGTCTTCTACTCGTTCAAGGATGAGCTTTGAGGCAACGGCACTGGCAAGGGATGTTTTCCAGAATTGGTTGAAATCAAAATGAGTAGGTTTTTTACCGCCATTTATCGTTAAAAAGGAAAAAGAAAGTACCAGACTTCGTACCGCATTAATTCCTAAAATGGAAACAGCTTGATTTATAGAACTGATTTGCTGTGCAAAACTATAAAATGCTGAATTGGAAACTTTTAAAATTTTCACTGAAAGTGCGGTGTCTTTAGAGACAAGACTGGCAATGTCTGTAAGTGTTGTGTCTTCTCTTGCCGTGAGAGTAATGATTTCAGAAGCAACAGTGGGAAGGGTAGGGAGTTCGTCGGAACTTAGTACTGCAGCAAGAGTTTCTTCCTTATTCATGGACAATCCTTCTTTTGAATGGTTTTGGAATCAAATAGTAATATTATTAGATAAAAGTATATCTTTTTCTGTAGGGTAATATCAAGAAAGTAATAAAGAAATTATAGAGAATCACCATTTTCTGGATAGGAGCAGAACTGTCCTTTGTAGTTTTTGAATGTAAGTTCTGATCCATTATTTATTATATAATCTGGTGTTAAGGGTATCTTTCCCTTTCCACCAGGGGCGTCGAGGGCAAGAGTCGGAACTGCCATTCCCGATACTGAGCCGATAAGTTGGCGCATGATTGCTATTCCTTTACTGCTGTGAGTTCTAAAATGATTTGTTCCTTTAGTGAGGTCCCCCTGGAAAAGATAATAAGGTTTGACTCTCATACGGAGCAATCCTAGAAAGAGTTCTTTCAACGTATTATGGTTGTCATTCACCCCCTTTAAGAGAACTGTTTGACATCCCAATGGAATTCCAGCATCGGCAAGTAGTTCACATGCATTCATTGCCTGTTCGGTAAGTTCTCTTGGATGGTTAAAGTGGGTATTGATGTAAAGAGGATGGTGCTTTTTCAGCATGGATGCAAGTTCTTTTGTTATTCGCATTGGAAGAGTGCACGGTATTCGGGTACCAATTCGGATAACTTCCACACTGGAAATGGCGCGTATTCGACCAAGTAATGAATCAAGTTTTTTGTCTGACATCATTAGCGGGTCGCCACCTGAGATCAAAACTTCCCTGATCTCTTTATTGTCGCTTATGTATTTAATTCCTGCTTCAATCGATTCCTCTGTTATGCACATATCGACTTTGCCAACCTTACGCTTTCTTGTGCAAAATCTGCAATACATAGCACATTCACTGGCAACCAGAAAAAGAACTCGATCAGGATATTTATGGACAAGATTTGGTACAGGACTCAAGTCTTCTTCGGCTAAAGGGTCAGGTATGCAAATGGAATCGGTTAGTTCTAAGGGGTCAGGAACAGCCTGCTTCCAGAGAGGGTCGTTTATCGATTGAATGAGTCCTAAATAATAAGGATTAATTCGCATCGGAAAGCTTGCGTTTGTAGGCTCTAATAGTTTACAATCAAAATGAAAATGGCGTGCAAGTTCTGTGGGACTGTTTATTGAGTTTTGCAGAATTTCTTTCCAGTGTGTCATGGTGGCACATTATGGTGGATTACAGGCTAAAAGTCAATTTCCCAATGCGGCAAAATGCCCAGGAGTATGGAAATGTCTGAAAATCAGTATGGTTTTAAATATGATGAATATGGCAACACCCGAGAAATATTGGTGTATGCCAGCGGAGCAAGTGTTCACGGTATCAGTTATGTGAATAAAGGAACAGCCTTTAGTCTTGCAGAAAGGAAAAGACTCGGCCTTGAAGCTGCATTGCCGCCTGCTGTGAGAAGTATTGAGCATCAGATTGAAAATTCACAGATAAAGGTGAATTCAAAGGAAAAACCCATAGAAAAATTTATTTATCTTCGCTCTCTTTTTGATAGAAATGTGGCTCTTGCTCACGCGCTCATCAAAAGTGATATCGAAAATTTAATGGGAGTTATTTATACGCCTACAGTGGGTCTTGCTGTGCAGCAATATTCTTCCATGTTTCGCCAGGCAAATGGACTTCATTTTTATCCTGGTAATATAGATCAGGCCGAGGATATTCTTCGCCGTTATCTACACCGTGATATCAGAGTCGCTGTAGTTACTGATAATCAGGGTATTTTAGGTATAGGTGATCAGGGGGCAGGAGGAATTGCCATCTGTCTTGGAAAGCTTATGCTGTATACGCAAGGCGCAGGTGTCGCACCATGGCATTGTCTGCCTATTTCTCTTGATGTTGGTACCAACAACGAGGCACTGCTTGCTGACAACGATTATCTCGGATGGCGACATCATCGTATTGTTGGTGATGAGTATCTGGAATTTATAGGACGCTTTGCTCAGGCCTTTAGAAATGTATTTCCTAATGCATTATGTCAGTGGGAAGATTTTTCAAAACAGAATGCCTTTGCAATCCGTGATTCATATCTTCATGATCTGATATCGTTCAATGATGATATTCAGGGAACCGGAGCCGTTACTCTTGCAGGTATTTTAACTGCCATGCGTATCAAACTTGAAAAACTTGAAAATCAGGTTTTTCTTATCCATGGCGCTGGTGCCGGTGGAGTTGGTGTTGCTGAACAGATTGGTGTCGCTTTGGTTGAGGCTGGTCTGTCTGAGGAAGAGGCAAAGGATAGAATCTTCACACTTGATTCACGTGGGGTTGTTACCAGCGATCGTGATATAGAAGAATATAAACTTAAGTTTGCCAAGGATAAAGAAAAAGTCACATGGCTTAAAGATTCTGCAAACCTAACCTTGTTAGAGGCTGTTAAGCAAGCTGGTATTACCGTATTAATCGGAACATCCGGGCAGGGTGGATGTTTTACACAGGAAGTTGTTGAAGCCATGGCCCAAAATACTGATAGACCAGTAATTATGCCACTTTCCAATCCGACCTCAATGACAGAGGCGTTGCCAGAAGATATCTATCGCTGGACAGATGGTAAGGCTCTTGTGGCCACTGGAAGCCCTTTTGAACCAGTGGTTCATGAAGGTGTTACGCATCATATTGGTCAGTGCAACAATGTCTTTGTCTTTCCTGGTGTGGGACTTGGTGTTCTTGGTTCAGGTGCTCGAGAAGTTCTTCCACAGTTCTTTACTGCAGCAGCTCATGCTGTTTCAGGCTGTGTCTCAAAAGCTGAGATGGAAGAGGGATGCCTTGTCCCTGCT
>DAOVZA010000317.1 GCA_030635405.1 Desulfocapsa sp. | reverse complement strand
TTCACCCTTTGTCGCCATGATGCAAATGCTCATTTATATCGGAGCTGTATGTATCACCATAGCCTTTGCAATCATGCTTGCAGCACCTGAAGAGAACAAGAAACATGGTCCAGCAGGTGCACTGAGCGGCCCCTTTGGTTTAATTACTGCCGGCCTTGCCACTATTGGCATGATAGGACTTGCAATAAACACAAAATTTGTTGTTCTGCCTAAGGTTAACATGGGTGGGGTAAAACTCATTGGTGCTGAACTGCTCACCAGCTATTCCATGGTCTTTGAACTGGTCTCCATCGTCCTGCTCATTGCCATCATTGGATCACTTGTCATTGCACGTCAGGGAAGGAGCAAATAAATGTCGATTCTTAACCTTCATAACAGTCTGAATACTTATCTTATCCTGGCAGCAATCCTGTTCGGGATGGGAATTTACGGACTTGTTACCCGCAGAACTCTTGTGGGTATGTTGATCGCTTCCGAACTTGTTCTGGTCGCATCTTCCATCAACTTCATGGCTTTTAACCGATTTACAGCTCCTGACCCCACGGTGGGACAGATCTTCACCCTGTTCATCATGGCCATTGCTGCCGCTGAAGCTGCCATTGGCCTCAGTATCACCATTGCAGTATATCGAAACTACAAATCAGTCGACACTGAAGATATAGTCGACCTTAAAGGTTAGGAGAGGAACCTCTGTCATGGAAATACAAACGGTCAGTTCCGTAAAACTTCTCCTCGCACTTCTTGTTCCACTCTTTGGCACACTCGGTGTCATGTTTGTTGGAAAAAACGAGAATATACGTGAGGGTGTCTCATCGGCGGCATCGATTATACTTTTATTAATCGTTGCCTCTATGATCCCAGCTGTTCTTGATGGTAAGATACTTGTGTATCATATGTTCACAGTGTTACCTGGTCTTACTGTAACACTGCGAGCTGATGGAATGTCGATGATATTTGCCATCGTTGCCTCATCCCTGTGGACCATTGCTGTCTACTACTCCATGGGATATATGAGAGCTCATCAGGAACATGCTCAAACACGCTTTAATGCCTGTTTTGCTCTCGCCATTTTTGGCGCGATTGGTGTTGCTTTTTCCGATAACCTTTTCACCATGTATCTTTTCTACGAGATTGTTTCGGTCTGTACCTATCCTCTCGTTGCTCATGCGCAGGACAAAGCTGGTTATGACGGTGCTCAGAAATACATTGTCTATCTGACTACCACAGCTAAGCTCTTCCTGTTACCTGCTCTAATTCTGATTTATGTTCTCACAGGAACACTTGATTTTCCAACCAACATTTCAGAGGGTCTCTTCACCGATGGTCTTTCTTCCGGTAATATTAAGAACTGGATGGTGATCATGCTGTACGTCTTCTGCATCTTCGGATTTGCCAAAAATGGTATTATGCCATTTCATCATTGGCTCCCCGGTGCCATGGTTGCTCCGACTCCGGTCTCAGCACTCTTACATGCAGTAGCTGTTGTTAAAGTTGGTGTTTTCTGTACAACCCGTACCATGCTCTATGTTTTCGGTACAGATACCATGCATGCCTTGAACCTTGGTATCCCAACCGCCTACTTTGTTGGATTTACTGTTCTTGCAGCCTCTATTCTTGCGCTTTCAAAGGACAACTTAAAGGAACGACTGGCCTATTCCACCATCTCCCAACTTTCTTATATTATCCTTGGTGTGGCACTGCTCACTCCATCTGGCATAGACGGTGGTCTCATCCATATCGTGAATCATGCCTTTTCTAAGATCACCCTCTTTTTCTGTGCAGGTGCAATCATGATTGCCGCACACAAAAAAGACATTTCAGAAATGGGAGGACTTGGCAAGACCATGCCAATAACCTTTGCCTGCTTCTTTATAGCTTCACTTTCCATGATTGGTGCTCCGCCAGTTGCAGGATTTGTTACAAAATGGAACCTGCTTATGGGATCCATAGAAGCACATCAAATGGGAATACTCCTCATACTGATCGCTTCAACCATGCTTAACGTTGGATATTTTGCCCCGGTCACCTATAAGGCTTTCTTTGGGAAACGTCCTGAAGGTGAGACATATCAAGGTATCAAGGAAGCTCCACTGTCCATGCTTATCCCCATTGTTATAGCATGTACAATCTCGGTGCTGATTGGAATTTTCCCTAACTTTATGATGCAATTTGTAAGGGCGGTGACAGGATGATTATAGATCTTATTGACTATCTTCGAGATCGGTTGCAATACGTGACCTATTCTTGCTATGTGGCCATGGCTTTCATAGTCATCTGGAGTATGTCTGTGGATACAAGCCACGCACATACCTGGGCAGAAAAAATGATACCTGGCTTCTGGTCACTCTTTGGCTTAGGTAGCTGTGCCGTCGTTATTATGGTTGCCAGATGGTATGGCAAAAGCGGGATCCAGACCCGGGAGGATTATTATGACAATTAGTTTTATTCACCCGGCACTCATTATGATTGTGGGAGCATGTCTCCTACCATTCATGAGAGGACCGTTTCGAAAGCCCTATATGTTTTTGATTCCTCTGCTGACTTTTATTGATGTCATCTACTTAAGTCAACATGCAGGAACCTACGGTGTCTTCCAGTTTATGAACTGGGAACTCACCTTTGGCCGTGTCGACAGACTGTCCATGATCTTTGCATTTATCATGTCACTGATGGCCGTCATAGGAACCATCTACGGCATGCATGTTGAAGACGAATGGCAGCATGTTGCATCCTGGTTTTATGTCGCTGGATCACTTGGTGCCATTTATGCAGCCGATTATATTACGCTCTTTCTCTTTTGGGAAATGATGGCATTTGCCTCAACATTCCTTATCTGGGCAAGAAAAGACGAGGAAGCACTTGCCGCTGGTTACAGATACATCCTGGTTCATACCTTTGGCGGAGTCGTTCTCCTGCTGGGATTTGTTCTTCGTTACCAGGCCACTGGCGATCTCAGCTTTGGTCAACTTAATGTTAGTTCACCTGAGCTTTACACATGGCTGATTATGGCAGGCCTTATGCTAAACGCTGCTGTTCCTCCACTTCACTCATGGTTGCCGGATGCATACTCAAAAGCAACTGCTATTGGTGCAGTATTCATGTGTGCATTTACAACCAAGACCGCTGTTTATACACTTATCCGTAGTTGTTCCGGATTTGAGGTGCTCATCTATCTTGGTATCATAATGGCTATTTACGGCATCATATATGCCATTATGGAAAACGATGTTCGAAAACTTCTTGGTTGGGAAATTGTATCCCAGGTTGGATATATGGTAGCCGGTGTCGGAATCGGAACTAGTCTTGCCATTAATGGTGCCTGTGCCCATGCCTTTGCTCATATCCTCTACAAAGGATTGCTCTTCATGGCAGCTGGCGCAATTTTAACCACAACCGGTAGACAAAAGCTCACTGAACTTGGTGGCCTCTATAAGAAGATGCCTGGAACCATGATCTTTATGATTATCGGTGGCCTGGCTGTTTCAGGACTTCCACTGATGTCTGGGTTTATCTCAAAATCCATGATAATTGCCGCTGCCTTC
>DAOVZA010000091.1 GCA_030635405.1 Desulfocapsa sp. | reverse complement strand
TTCTTCCAGGGATAAATGAGTGAAAAATAAAATCCAATATGAGGCTAATACAGATCTGCGATTAACTGATGATTCTGCAGTGCATCAACCATACGATTTGCAAAACCCCATTCATTATCAAACCATACCAGCATCTTTAATAAACGTTTTCCACTGACTCTTGTCTGAGAAGCATCAACAATCCCGCTGTGGGAATCGTGATTGAAATCCACTGATGCATGAGGCTCGCGAGTGAATCCTATGATACCTTTTAAAAAACCAGAACTTGCATTTTCAAGCAAGGTATTGATCTGATCCATAGTGATATCTGTTTTAAGCTGTAAACTTAAATCCATAACCGATACGTTTAAAGTGGGTACCCGCAGATGCAGACTTTCAATACGACCTTCAAGATGGGGCATTAAACGGGCAATCCCCCTAGGTAACGAAGTCTCCACCGGAATAATACTGGTTACAGCAGCTCTTGTGCGACGCAGGTCACTTCCATAAGCATCTATCACCGGTTGGTCATTCATGGCTGAATGAATTGTGGTGGTCACACCCTGTTCTATTCCAAACTCTTTATCTAACAAAGCAAAAACAGGCAATATACAATTTGTTGAACAGGACCCAAGTGATACAATACTATGTTCAGGCTGCAGCATGGTATCATTCAAACCTTTAATCAGAGTGAAATCCACAGCCACAGCAGGTTGACTGACAAGAACTTTTTTTACGCCCTGTTTCAGATGAATTTCAAGGTCTTCATATTTGTTATAGCGACCTGTACAGTCAAGAACTACATCCACATCGTACTTTGACCAAGGGAGCTGTTCCAGGGATTCATGATGTAAAATTTGAATATTTTGTTCATCAATACTCAGTACGTCACCTGCAACAGAGACACTCTTGAAAAAGCGACCATGGGTACTGTCATAACGCAGCATATAGGCCATGGTTTCGCCGTCTGCAAGTTCATTTATGGCAGCAATTTCTATGGTATCCTGGAGCTCACGTTCGTAAAGGGCACGTAAAACACAACGCCCAATGCGACCAAATCCGTTTATTGCAATCTTAATTCTGCGCACGTTCACTTACCGAGACAAAACTGTTCAAAAATAACATCGAGCACATCTTCAGTAGTGGTGATGCCAACTATTCCATTAAGTTGATCCAGACACTCCTGAAGATCAATGGCAAGTAAGTCACTAGTAAGTTCTATTGCCAAGCCATCACCAAGCCGCAGTGCGGCATCTTTAGCCGCGAGCAGAGCAGCTTTGTGTCTGATATTCGGGGCACAACCATCTTCCTGCCACTGGTCCTTACTCCCGACAACTGTTCTGAATATGGCATCTTTCAGCTCGTCAATACCTTGTTGTTGCTTAGCAGAAATCTGGACAGATTGAATATTCCCCTTGCTTAAACTCAAGCCCGATACATCCAGTTGTTTTTCGGCAAGATCGCTTTTGTTTGAGACAAGAATCATGGGTTTGTGATTCACCGTCTCAAAGAGTTGTTTATCTTCGACTTGTATTCCTCTAGCAGCATCCAGCAGAAAAAGAACCAGATCTGCCTGATCAATCTGTTTTCTGGCACGCTCAATCCCCATCTGCTCAACTTCGTCAGCATTCTGCCGGATACCAGCGGTGTCAACGATACGTACAGGAACACCTTTAATATCAAGATACTCTTCAATGGTATCACGGGTGGTTCCTGGAATGGCCGTTACAAGGGCGCGTTCTTCCTGGAGCAAGGTGTTCAGCAAACTCGATTTACCCACATTGGGAAGACCAACAATAACCACGGAAATTCCATCACGAAAGATCCTGCCATCTTCTGATTGACGAAGTAATTTTGCGAGAGGAGTGAGCACTTCATCACGAACCTGAACACTCAAGGCTGAGTATTTTACAATCTCGATGTCTTCATCTGGAAAATCAATGGCAACTTCCACAACAGCACGCATCTGAACCAGAGAAGAACGAATAGTATCAACCTGCTTGTAGAGTGCACCACCAAGTTGATCAAGAGCCATCTCCATACCCTTTCTGGTTCTTGCTGAAAGAACGTCAATGACGGCTTCAGCTCGTGTCAAATCAATCCTGCCATTTAAATAAGCAAGTTTTGTAAATTCACCGGGATCAGCAAGACGAACGCCAAGCTCTAAGAGCAATTCCAGAATAGATTGCAATGCAAGGAAGTTTCCGTGACAGTGGATTTCAACCACATCTTCACGGGTATAAGTTTTTGGGGCCGCCATAAAGACAGCCAAAACTTCATCGAGAGTTTTTTTTTCTACGGGATGGACGATACGGCCGTAATAGAGACGATGGCTCTCAAAAGAACACTTTTTACTCAGCGGATGAAAAATGACTTTCAAATGAGCAAGAGATTCAGGGCCGCTTATGCGGATAATGCCTATGCCACCAGATCCTGGAGGAGTTGAAATGGCGGCGATGGTGTCACTAATTTCCATGGTGTTACTAACCGGGAGTAATTAATTATGAGTCCTTATTCTCCTGGTCCTTCTTATTAGCTGCTGGTTTACCACGTCGACCTCGACCGCCTCTTTTATTTCCACCAGGCTTTTTCCCTTTGCCCGGTTTATAGATGAGGATTTTCTTGAATAATCCATCTCCCACACTTCGAGAGCGAATATCCTTATCATCTTGAAGAGTCACGTGGACAATGCGTCGTTCAGAAGGATTCAGAGGTGGTATAGCCTGAGTTTTACCATCTTCTTTCACAAGAGCCGCTAATTCCTTAGCTCGTTCCATCAGTTCAACTTTACGTTTTTCACGAAACTGACCAATATCAATGGAAAGACGAATTTTTTCTTCAACCTGACGTGCCACCAGTTTTCTTAAAAGATACTGGAGCGAATCAATTATTTTCCCATCCTGCCCAGTCAGTGCTTCTTCATGCTCTTCCCCGACCCGGCAACGTATGGTGCCACTATCAAGTTCTGCCGTGACACTTGAGGGAAAGGTCATTAGTTTAAGAAGTTCTTCAAGCTGATACCGAACAAGTTCCACACTTTCAGGTGTTATCTCAACCGGAGCTTTTTTAGGTACAGGCTGTTTCTTCTTTTCTTCTTTAGGGGCTATTTCTTCTTTTTCAGAGACAGGTTCATCAGCTTTTTCAGGCGTAGTCTTTTTTGGCTTTGCTTTAGCTTTAGATGCTTTTGGAGAAGATGCAGCTTCTTCCTGTTGTTCAACTGGTTCATCAGCTGCTTCAGACTCAAGACCTTTTACAACCGCCCGAATATGAGCTTTTTTTCGGATAAGTCCAAAGATACCAAAGGAACCCGTTTCAATAACCTCAATGTTTAATTCTTCCTGAGAAACCTTCAAGGTATCACAGGCTTTCTTTATGGCGTCGGTTACTTCTTTTGCGTAAAAATCTATTTTTCCTGAAGACATATTTTATTTTATCCTTGCGGGAATCGCCAGTTTACAAACAACCCGTTTCTCAAAGGAAACGGGTCATCTCAGGTCTGACTTAAAAATGTTAAGCCTTATTCTGGCGATTAATCATATACTGCTGGAAAATTGCGAGCAGATTATTAACGAACCAGTAAAGCACCAGACCGGATGCGAAATTGATAAACATAAAAGTGAACAGAACAGGCAGGAACATCATGATTTTTGCCTGAGTCGGATCAGCCGTAGTGGGTGTCATTTTCTGCTGCAGAAACATGGATGCACCCATAAGGAGGGTCAGTACCGGAATTCCTCCAACATAGGGAATATCAACACCAATGGAAAGACGATCAGGTGAAGAAAGATCAGAAATCCATAACATAAAAGGTGCATGGCGCAACTCAATACACATGAGAAGAACCTTATACAGAGCAAAGAAGACAGGAATCTGTAGAACCATGGGTAGACAACCACCAAGTGGGTTCACCTTATAGGTTTTATACAAATTCATTACTTCCTGATTCATCTTTGCAGGATCACCCTTATACTTCTCTTTCAGCTTGGCCATCTTAGGCTGCAGTTTCTGCATGTTTTTCATGGACTTCAAACCCTTTTGGGTAATGGGCCAGAAAACCGCCTTAAAGATGATCGTTACCAGGATGATGGCGATGCCGTAGTTCTTAACAATGCCATAGAAGAAATTGAGCAAATACAGGGTTGGCTGAGCAATCACATCAAACCAGCCAAAGTTGACTGATTTATAGAGGTTGGAACCAACTGTTTTCATGACATCAAGCTTTTTGGGTCCAAAAAAGAGTTGATAGCTGTAAACCTTTTCTTCCCCGGATTGCAGCGTATCAAGTTCACTATTCATCTGCATTTTTATGCCATCTTCACCAAATGAAGAAACAGTCATTGAGATTGCACTCTTCTCCTGTGGAAGAATTGAACAGATAAAATATGTTCCTTCATATCCAGCCCAGTCCACCTGACCACTTATGGTTGCAGGACCATCTTCATAGAGATCAGAATCAATCTCGGTGAGAGACTCATTTGCATAATACGCAGGACCACTGAAGAGGAACTGACTTCCCGGGCCCATTTCTCTAAATGGTATATTAGCTTGATGCAGAGCAGCACTTCCCTGAAGAAGACCGGCTGAGACATTTTTTACTCTTACATTCAGACCTATCAAGTAGCTGTCTTTGGAGAAGGTGTATTCACGGGTGATTTCAAGTCCATTGCCCTGACCTTTCATCACCAGATTTCCGTTGTTTCCCTGAAAAGAGACTTCTTTGCCAGCGGCATCATAGAAAGTTGCAGCAGGAGCTACGCTTCCCCAGGAAAACCCAAGGGGAAATCCCTGAGAGCCATCCACCTTGACCATTTGCATGCCAGGTGAGTCTTTCTCTAAGGTTTCTTTGTAATCTTTAAGAATAAAACTTGTGATGGTACCACCATCTTCGCTCAAGGCAGCAGTGTAAAAGTCGGTATCAACGATAAGTGTCTTAGCATCTCTTGTAGGACGCGTCATTGTTTGTGCAGCAGCGGCTGAAGCTACAGCTGCAGGATCCATCGCCACAACAGCAGGAGTTATCACTGCAGGAACATTGGTTGCAACCATTTCTGTCTGTACGGCAAGATCTTCAACAGTTGGCTCCTCGGGACCAAAGCCAACAAAGAGATATTGGTATCCCACAAGGATTGCAAAGGAAAGAATAATTGCTAGGAATGTTCTATAAATATCCATTATTTTACCATGTTAGTAAAAAAGAACGCCAATTTATCAGCGTCTAAGTAGTGCATCTTGATTTTTGCTGTTTTCTGCTTTTTCACAGTGTCCTGAGCATTTTCCCTTATCACCTTTTACAGATGGAACGGGATCATAACCTCCCTGACAAAAAGGGTGGCAACGCAGTATTCGACCAAGTGAGAACAGAAGGCCCCGCAATGTACCATGGGTTTCAATGGCTTCAATTGCATAACAGGAGCAGGTAGGGGTAAAACGACAACTTGGGGGAAGAAGTGGAGAAATAATATATCGATAGCCCCGGATCAAGCCCAGAGGAATCTTTTGGATCATCAGGCGGATCTTCATGAAATAAACACAAAGGTTAAGCTATCATTGATCCTGTCACACATTAGATATCCATCCAGATAGTGAACATGGCTTCAAACTCCAAGTTTTACAACGGATGAGGTGATCTCGGCTGGAGATTTCAGGGAAAAATCAGTACGAACAGCAAAAACAATATCAGCACCAGAAGGATAAAGAGCTCTTTCTAAACGAAACGATTCACGAATAATTCGCTTAACTCTATTTCGTTTAACTGCTCCTTTGAGTTTCCTGTGGATGCTGATTCCAATTCTGTTATAGCCCAACTCATTGGGACAAAAAATCAGGGTAAATCCTTTGCCATGTCGTCGTATCCCTTGCCGATAGACCCGATCAAACTCCCGGCCTTTTCTCAACAAGGCTGTCTTCGGGAGTGTAAACCTCGGCAACGTTACCTAAGCGGAGAGACGTTTGCGACCCTTAGCACGACGGGCATTCAAGATTGCGCGACCAGCACGAGTGGACATCCGGGAACGAAAGCCATGGGAACGTTTACGTTTGATATTACTTGGTTGAAAAGTACGCTTACTCATTATTAACTCCTTATCCGCATAGTAGCGGGTGAATCACTTTAAAAACCGGGTATTTTTTCAATAAACAGAGATTCGCTGTCACTCCCGGATATATTTGCCCTGTACAACATATTCACTGAATCTCAACTATTCGCAGGGCGTAAAATCAACAAAGAGACAATATTAACCATATTCGGCCATGGCTGTCAAACATTTTTGTCAAGAGATCACTGCAATTCTGTTTCACATATTTCATTTTCCAAATTCAATATGACCGTACAAAAAAACAATTTAACGATACACTTTCGTAGCCATGGAGGTTTTTTCAATGCCTTGCACAAGCATTTTCCCTGTGCTACTCTTTGTTCACAAAAAACCAGCTAAGAACTGAGGACTCAATAAAAAATGCATCCTAAAATCACATACGACGATCTTAATTGGCACACACTCTGGACAAATGCCAGAGCCAAAAAATCGTGGACAGCTAAAGGCCCCAGTGACTGGGACAAAAAAGCTGACTCATTTGCCAAAAGAAACAGTGCTTCACCCTTTGTTGATCTTGTTTTGCAGCGCATTCCTTTCAACAAGCAAACCACGATACTTGATGCCGGATCAGGACCTGGAACACTTTCCATACCACTGGCTCAACATGTCAAATCCGTTACTGCCATTGACTATTCTCAGGGCATGCTTGCAGCCTTAAACGATCAGGCAAAGCAACAGGGCACCAGCAATATCACAACCGTTCTTGGCTCATGGGAAGATGACTGGGAAAAATTACATATCAAAAAACATGATATCTGCATTGCCTCTCGTTCCTTAAGCGTTGCTAACCTCAAAGCTGCCCTTAGCAAACTCAATAGTTATAGCAATGACTCTGTTTTTGTTATTGATCGAATCAACCCCACACCATTTGATAATGGTGCATTCACAGCTCTTAACAGACCCTTTCGCTCAGGCCCGGATTATATTTATACTATCAACACCCTCTACTCCATGGACATCCACCCCTGCGTTGATATCATGAGCCTTGAGAAAACCGTCACATACTTTTCAATGGAAGAAGCACTCGAATCCTATCGCTGGATGTTCAAAGATCTCACAAAGGAAGAAGATACAAAGCTTGAAAGGTACATTCAAAGCAACAGCGAAACTGGAAGCAATGGAGAAATAACCGTCAACCGATCATACCCGTCCCGCTGGGCATTGATCTGGTGGAAGACAAACAGGTAACACCATGCATTTTGCATCCATTTCCCATGTTATTGGA
>DAOVZA010000015.1 GCA_030635405.1 Desulfocapsa sp. | reverse complement strand
GGTCTGATTCTTCTTTATAGATCAGGTGAGGCCATCTATTCTCTTACAGCTTTTGAATTGCAGAAAGCTCTTGTTGGGCTTATACGTGAAAATATCAATCTCAATCACTTCTCTCACAAAATGCAGGTGATTGAAGGAGATCTTCGTGAAATAGCATTATCCTGTGCCCCCGAATCTTTTTCCACCATTGTCTGTAACCCTCCTTTTTATCCTGTTGGTAGCGGGAGAGCATCGAAAAATAAAGAAGCTGAAATAGCACGTCATCAAGTGGCCTGTTCGCTCTTAGATGTTGTTTCATCTGCTGCAATGGCAGTAAAAAACAAAGGCCGGATATACATGATTTATCCTGCAGATGGTATCGGAAGTATACTTAATCTCTTGAAAAAACAGAAAATCACTGTAAAAAAGATGCAGCTGGTGTATTCATATCCAGATCCTATGATGAATGCCAAACTGGTTTTACTTGAAGCTGTTAAAAATGGGGGAGAGGGGCTTGATGTTCTTCCCCCTTTCTATGTCTATGATGAAAAGAACGGCAATTACAGTAAAGAAATGCAGCAATTGTATTCTCCTCGTTCAAAAAGCTCACTTTAAAAGGGTATTTCACTAATGCTTTCAAAAATTCATAGCGGTGCCGTTAGCGGTGTGGATGGCTTGTCTGTGATTGTTGAAGTTGATCTGGCGTTAGGGCTTCCGATGTTTACGACTGTTGGCCTTCCTGATGGTTCTGTCCGTGAAAGTAAGGAACGCGTTAAGGCGGCAATTAAAAATAGTGGATACGACTTCCCGTTAAGGCGTGTGACTGTAAATTTGGCACCAGCCGATATTAAAAAGGGTGGGGCTGGATTTGACCTTCCCATTGCTCTAGGCATTCTTGCTGCGGATGAACTTTTTAAACCAGATCTTTTAGATGATTACGCAGTTCTTGGAGAAATATCTCTTGATGGATCCATTCGTTCTGTTCCAGGAGTACTGCCGATAACGCTTAATGCTAAAAATCAGGGATTAAAGGGAATCCTTGTACCTGAAGCTAACAAACTTGAGGCTGCAGTAGTTAAGGGGATAGATGTGATTGCTGTTAACAGTCTCCATAAGGCTGTTGAATTTCTGGCTGGTGAAAAATCAATTGAACCCACAAATCTTGACCAGGACGATCTTCTGGTTTGTAGTTCTGCCCATGATGTTGATTTTCAGGAAGTGAAAGGACAGGAGCATGTTAAACGTGCCTTTGAGATAGCAGCCTCAGGCGGCCATAATTTGAGTTTAAAAGGGCCTCCAGGTTCTGGGAAAACAATGCTTACGCGGCGCCTTGCAACAATACTTCCCCCAATGAGCTTTGACGAGGCACTTGAAACCACAAAAATTTACTCCATTGTTGGAAAACTCAGTAGCGATATCCCACTCATAGCAGTTCGTCCTTTTAGAGCGCCTCATCATACCATCTCGGATGCAGGGCTAATTGGTGGTGGACAAATTCCCCGTCCGGGTGAAGTGTCCCTTGCTCATAATGGAGTCTTATTTCTTGATGAACTTCCCGAATTTAAAAAACATGTTTTAGAGGTTCTGAGACAGCCATTAGAAGCTGGTGATGTTTCCATTGCCCGTGCCAGTCAGACTTTGCAGTTTCCTGCCAGGTTTGTGCTTGTTGTTGCCTCAAATCCCTGTCCATGCGGATATTATGGCGATAAAGTAAGAGAGTGTACATGTACTCTTCAACAGATACAACGCTATAACAGTAAAGTTTCTGGGCCATTACTTGATCGAATTGATCTTCATGTTGAAGTCGCAGCAGTTCCTTTTAGGGAGATTAGCGATGAACGACAGGGAGAATCGTCTCAAGCTATAAAGAAACGAGTGGATAATTGCAGAAAACTTCAGGAAACACGATATGAAAACAACCTGAAAATTCATTGTAATGCTCAAATGGGACCAGGAGAAATTGAGAAGTATTGCAAGGTGGATGATAGGGCTATGCGGCTGTTAGAGCGAAGTGTTGAGAAGTTAGGACTTTCAGCTCGTGGCTATCATCGTATTTTGAAAATTGCCAGAACCATCGCTGATATGGATGAAAAACCTGCCCTTGAGTTGTCACATGTTGCAGAGGCCATACAGTATCGGCGCAATGGTTAATTCTTGAAAGGTTTTTATTTATAGGTAGCTTAACATGATAGGGAAAATGTACAATTCCTGTTTTCTCGGTATTCTGGTGGTCTTCGTATCAGTATACTTTGCAACAGATAGCTTTGCTGATAGTGAGCCCACAGAACTAGAAGATAATCCATATTGGAGTCGACTTAAAAGTCATGAAGTAAATACCATAGGATTTACTCATGACGATAATGATGTCCCTTTCATGGATTTCAAAATTTCTTTAAAATACCCACTTTTTCACACAGGACAACCGGTACCGCCCGCATTTGGATTTGTTCCATACCTACCATATTTGGCTTTTACAGGCCGGTTCGGACAATACATCACGACTCGTGATTCTTCGCCTGTAATTAGTAAAAGGTTTAATCCTGAATTATTTGTTCGTGGCTGGTTTAGTGGTGATTCAAAAAATGAACATTACATAAGTCTGGCATATGGACATGAATCTAATGGTCAGAGTATAGATACACTCGATGAATATCTGGGGAAACGCGGCAGTTTTAGAATATCTGAAGAAGATCCGGACTTTGCAAATGATTATATTAGCAGGGGATGGGATTATCTGGGATTCAACTGGCAACGAACCAAAATCAAATTTTCAGAAACGAATACTTTCACTGCTTCTTTAATCCTAAGGTATTACCTGGAAAATGGATTGGTACAGGGAGAACAAGAAGAATATAACAGCTGGGAAAATGACCCTGAAGGAAAACCGCGAAATTATGTAGATGGCATTCGCTTTAGGCTAGGTCGCAAGATTTACTTAGAGAATGATTTTTTCGCCAGTGGCATCATTACGGCCAGTATTACGACAGGCTATTCTAAGCTTTTCAAATACAATACATACAGATTAGATTGGGGCGTGGAAATAATTAATATGCCGTTAACTATTTGGATATCTAGTGGCTATAACAGTGATTTGTCGCAATATTACAGTAAGGTTACAAGCTTCGGTATAGGGTTTGATCTGTATAGCAATTGATTTCCCCTTGGAAGCATAAAAAATATGCCCTCCTTGTTTACACAGGAAGGGCACAACTATGATTGAATTGTGAGTCAAAGACTATACGATTTGGTTCTTTTCTCAGTCATTTATTTCATCAACAATTTCCTGAATAATTGTATCCGCAGAATCAACAGGCACCTGACAGGTACCAACTTTATGGTGACCACCACCACCATGTCTTAGCATCAGAGAACCAACATTAATGGTGGCATCCTTTTTTAAGATACTATATCCGCAGGTGATAACAATATTCTGTTTCTGAAAGCCCCACATTGTCTGGATAGAGATGTTTTGTTCTGGAAAGAGTGAATAGAGAAGGAAACGATTACCGGTAAAAACTTCTTTCTGGTTACGAAGATCCAGGATGATAACGTTTTTGTCGATCCTGGCGTTGGCAAGAACCATCTCTTTGAAATTTTTATCCTGCTCAAAATATCTGACAGTTCTTTCTTTAACATCGGGTAATTCAAGAATCTCAGTGTCAGTTTTTTCTCTGCAATACTCTATCATATCCATCATAAGAGCATAATTACTGATACGATAATCTCTGTATCTCCCAAGCCCTGTTCTTGGATCCATTATAAAGGAAAGCAGTACCCAACCTGTGGGATTTAGGATCTCATCAACTGTGAAATTAGCAGAATCCGCTTTGTCAACGGCAATTACCAAGTCATCGAGATGGGGATTGTTGAACTTTTCTTTGCCGCCGTAATATTCATATACAACTCGTGCAGCACTCAGGGCATCAGGTTCACAGGCTCCTTTGAATTCTTTGTTCTGTTGTCTTTCTTCTTCACTTGAATGATGGTCAAACCAGAGCCCACATCCTTTTACATAGGGAATATTTGCTAAAATATCATTTTCAGTGATTTCAATAAGGCCATCCTGAATATCCTTGGGATGAACAAATTTGATATCATCAATATTATTAAGTTCTTTTAAAACGGCGGCACAACCTAAACCATCAAAATCTGATCGGGTAACTAGTCTCATTACGATACTCCCTAAAGTATTTAATCTGCTCTAGTTAATGGCTAGAAACAGTTTTGGGTACATTTTAAAAAAACTGTTTATCTAACTAAAGTTTTATGTGTTTCATTAAGAGAATGGAGATAAAAAATTCTATTAAAATGAAGTATATCAAACTCACAATTAAAGCGTTAATAAAATTCTTAAAGATATCTTTTATGCTACATAAATTTGGTGTTTTGGTGAGATATTGAGACAGGATACTGTTGTAATTCCGGTGAACTCCTGTTATTTTCCTGATTCCGGAATTTCTTTAATAAAATATCAAAATCAAGAGAAGGTAATTATGAAAAAGGCAGGCATTGTACTACTTCTGATAGCATGTGGAGTGGGGTTGGTTTTTTTCCTACAGGGAACACAGGAAAAAAGAATTGAGGCTGCCGATTGTCTTCCTGCTGATGTCCTTTTTTATGGGGAGCAACTGGAGTTCACAGAAATGTATGCTACTTTTCTGGAGAGTCGACTGGGAAAGGTATTAAGTAATATAGATTATAAGAGTATCGGTATAGAAGTAGGAGCACCGGAAGATGCCCTCCTTAAAATTGATAAATCTTTGCAGGAGATACAGTCCATACTTGGCGATCCCGGTTTTAATATACTTCTTGGTAAAGAATTTTCATTGGCCATATTTCCTGCAAACTCCTTTTCTGTAAATAATCCGGCAAAGGAGATAGAAGAACGTCTTTTACTTATCGCAAGGCCTCGCCATAATGCTAAAATGCTGGAACTATTAGCTCCATTTATTAGCAAAGATATTGAAAAGAGCACTGCACAATATGGTAAACATAGTATCACCAGATATAAGCTAGATGAGCAGAACAGTCTTTCTGCAGTCACTGTTGAAGGCTTAATTATTGCAGCCTTTGAAGAGCGACTGGTTCGTAAAAGCCTCGATTACTATGATAATCAAAAAGATACCCTGAGTAGTAATAAAGACTATCAAAGATTACGAAAGGATTTTAAGGATACAAAAATATTTACCTATCTATCCCTTCCTGCTTTATCCAAACAGGGAAGACTGATTGGAGAAAGTCTTTCTGAAAAAGATAAAGATGAATTTTTTACACTGCTTGATGAATGGAATGGTTGGGGATCAGTGGCCTATGGTGCATGGCACGAAAAAGGTAAGGTGAGAGATAAGGTCGAAATTCTTTTTGATAAAACTAAACTTGATAGCAGAGTTGCTCGTTTGTGCGAAATGAAGCCAGAGCCAAATAAAACGATTCAATTAGTTCCTGCAGATCCTCTTTTTTATTACTGGACTAATACTTTAAACCTTCCACTTCTCTGGGAATTATATTCTTCCAACGCTGTTCGAAAGCAGCCTGAAGCACTCGATATACTCCGTATGGAGTTGCGTGATACCGCAGGCATCGAACTAGAAGAGCTTTTAGAAACAATCGACAGTGAATTTGCAATGATTGTTGAAGATGTTGACAGAAGAGGAATTCCTCTTCCAAAGGCTGCCATTCTTGTTCAGTTGAAAGATTCTGAGAAATTTTTGAAAGTATTTAATATTTTGCTGCAGAACGCAGATATTCCTGTAAGTCTTAAAAAATATAATGATTACGAAATATCCTACTGGGGAGCAGTACCCCAAAGTGGATTACAGCCAGCCTTTACTCTTATTGATAATTATCTGCTAATATCAAATTCCATTGATCTTATTAAACAGATTGTGGATCTTCAGACTGAGCCTGTCAAACAGCTTGTAACCAGCGAAGCCATGAAGGAAGTAGGAGGCGATTTGCTCAGTGATAACAACTCAGTAACCTATGTTCACATTGCTAAGTTTGCAGATGCTTTTAAGGACCTTGCAACGTGGGGAGGTGCAATGGCAGTGCTACAGGGCCCTGAAATGGCAAAGAAGGCTGATATTGTTTTGAATCAGCTTGTTTTACCATTACTTGATGGAGTTGCCATGTATACACAGCTGGGTGCCAGGTCTTATATTACCGAAGACAGTATCGTTCTTGAGTCGACCACAACCGTTGTACAATAAACACAACATTTAAAAGGAAGTTAGCTATGGAAAAACTTGTAACAGAATTAAAGAGTGTTGTTCCTTTTAAAGATAGCACCGATATTGGTGATCTGGTGCTTATTGTTGCCAAAGAACCTCAAATGCTTGTTTATGCACTTGTCACTGACATAGAGCGTGATGTGGCTCGCAAAGACGAATGGTGGCATGTCAGTTTGACGTTTCTTACGGTGCCACCTCAGGAAATCAAATGGACATTGCGGACTGGGCAGATGAGTGGAATGGAGATTTTCACCATGGGTGGGGAGGAGCGGTTTGTGAAGGCTGTGAATCTAACACCATCCATTGGTAGTCTCGTACCTGATCCTCCTCCCGCTGAAAGTAAGCCCGATGTAAAAAGTAAGAAATCGTTTCTTAAAAGGGTTAAATAGTGGCTGCGTGGTCTGAACGCAGCCTGATTGAGAAGATTCGTAGTGCAAGTAAACAACCTGATAAAGGATTGTTGAAATCCATTGGTGATGATTGCTGTGAGGTTGTGGCTCCAGGTTCTTTCTTGATCTCAACAGATAGCCTTGTCGATGGTATTCATTTTGATCGTTCCTTCCATCCTCCACATCTTTTAGGACGCAAATCCATTGCTGTAAATTTAAGTGATATTGCGGACATGGGTGGAAAACCCCGGGTTATTCTTGTGTCTCTTTGCCTTCCTGAAGATCTTGAGTGGGAGTGGATTTCTGCATGGCTTGATGGTGCTCTTGAGATACTTTCTGAATTTGATTGTGTTTTGATTGGTGGTGATACAGTTAAAGCAAAGGAGCTTGTTTTCACAGTTACTGTTCTAGGAGAACCTGTTGAGGGTGGGGCGATTTATCGTAACACTGCTGATGTTGGTGATAGTATTTGGGTTTCTGGTCCCCTTGGCTCAGCAGGTTGTGGTTTGAAAATTCTTACTCACGAAAAACAGCATCCAGGAAAGGTGTCGCTGGAATCTTTTACCCCTTTGTTAAATGAACATTTGAATCCTTTGCCTCAGGTAACTCTGGGGATGGCACTTGCCAGGACAAAGATGGTTACTTCCATGCAGGATATATCAGATGGTCTTGCTACGGACCTTGCTCATATCTGTAAGGCCTCTAACGTATCAGCTCATATACAGTCTTTAACCCTTCCGTTTCTTCCTGAATTAGCTCTGGCTGCTGAGGTGTTAGAGGAGAACGTTGAAAGTCTTATCCTTTGTTCAGGAGAAGACTATCAATTGGTATTTACAGTGAAGGAAGGTGAAGAAGAGGCCTTTCTAAATTGCGTTCAGGATGGAGATAAAACTCTGGTTAAAATAGGAGCGATCAAATCAGGAAAGGGCGTTTTCCTGCACAGGGATGATGGAACAACAAAAGATATAACCTTCCAGGGCTACGAACATTAACTACGGTGCGGTTAAGAATCCGTGAAAAGCTGAATGGTGACTTCTTTGTTACGTCCTTCAAATTGTCTGTAAATGGTGTTTGATTTATCCAGCATTAATTTGGACGCTTTTACGGAGTCAGATTCTGAATATTTATCCGAAAGATAAATGATCTCTTGAATGCCGGATTGAATAATTACCTTGGTACACTCATTACAGGGAAATAAACCCACGTAAATCCGGCAACCCTTGAGGTTTTGAGCCGTTGAATTAAGCACCGCATTCAGTTCTGCATGACATACGTAGGGGTATTTTGTGTCGAGATAACTTCCCTCACGTGCCCATGGAAGTTCGTCATCAGAGCATCCCCACGGAAATCCGTTGTATCCGACACCAACAATTTTATTGTCGCTATTTGCAACGCAAGCGCCAACCTGTGTACTGGGGTCTTTACTGCGTTGCGCAGAAAGCAGGGCCACAGACATAAAATATTCATCCCAGCTCAGATAATCAGCTCTTTTTTTAGTTGTCTCTGTCATTAGGTGTTTCCTACATGTAGGGGATCCATTTACGTATCATGCGTGGTAATTCCTGCTGCTCTTGAATCTCTTTAAGAAATGCATTGGCCTGATTCAACAAATCAGTGTTATCTATACGCACTGCCCAGGAATAATACTCTTCGGTGGCAAGTGTTAATATCGGTGCAAGTTTATTCGTTTCATTGATTGCAGCATAGTGACATATCATGGGGGCATCGTATACAAAGGCGTCAATTTCTTTATTAATGAGTGCTTTCACGGCTTCAGCCGATGTTAAATAGGACTTCACGGTGGCACCATTGATGCTCTTGGTGATAAAAAGGTCGCCTGTTGTATTTGTAACAGTACCTATAACGTGACTGGAGTTCATCAGGCTGTAAATTCCGGTTACAAATTTTGCCTTTTCAGCGAGTCGTACAAGAAGAATCTGGCCAGAACGAAGGTAAGGGTTTGCAAATGCAATACGATACTTTCTTGCCTGGGTAATCGACATCGCAGACATGATTATATCAATTTGATTGTTTTCAAGCGCCGGTATCTGATCTTTCCATTTTAAGTGAATAAACTTCACCTTTCTTCCAGTGAATTCTCCAAGTTTTCGCGCAAGTTCCGCCTCAAGACCAGTTACTTTGTCATTTTGTAATTGAATAAGAGGAGGAGCATTGGCGCTTATTCCAACTCTTAATATACCAGGATCAGGTGCAATGTGTACTGTACGTGGGGCTCTGTCGGTTGGGACACAGGAAGTGAGTAGTAGAGTAACTATTCCGATAATTAAAGAGGAAGAAAGAGAAAAAAGTTTAAGCCTTATTGCTTTGAGCATGGATTACTCCTCTGAATACGTATTGGTTGTTTTTCTACGGCGCCGCCAATTGGTTACACCGGTAACCTTGTCGATAAACTTTTTAATGGTTTCAAAGTAAAGCCTGCCACCGGTTGTGATCATGGTGTTGTGGGTGGCTCCAGGTATTACTACAAATTCTTTTGTTCGTGCACCACTGAAAGATTGAAGTTTTTCTGCTTCAGCTGCATCGATAATTTCATCTCTTGCACCGTGAAAGATAAAGGTGGGTGTCTTGACGGTTTCAATCTTTTGAATGTTTCTAAATCCATCTTCTTCTGTGAAGTCAGAACCCTCAGTGTTGAGTCCAAGAGATTTAGCAAGAGGAACGGTATCGGCGATACCACTTTCAAGGATTAATCCTTTGATGTCATTTTCATGCCTGGTTGCAAGATCAATGGCTGCTACAGAACCGAGCGATCTGCCCATAATGAAAATCTTACCGGTATAGTTATTAAATTTCAACCAGTTCTGGATCTCATTGAACAGAGTTTCAGCATCGGCAAGCATTGATGATACCGTCGGGCTACCACTGCTCCAACCGTAGCCACGAAAATCGGTAACAAGTAAGTTAATTCCAACATGATTGTAGAGAGGACCGATATCATCATAGTCTGCGACGATCTCCCCATTACCATGAAAGAATATAACATTGGGACTTGCCGGATCATGTATGTGAAATCTGCAGCCGATGATAACACCTGGCTCAGTCTCAATTTCAACATCAATTGCAGTTTTTGGAGGTGGGGTGACTTCACAAACCCGTGGATAAAAGATTAAAGAGAGAAGTTCCGGTTGGTCAAGTTTAGAATAGGTTTCCATATGAGTATATGACAATAAAAAAGGAGAAAGAAGTTGATTGTGAATGTATTTAATGTATTCTTTAAATTGCTGTAGTTTTGAACGGTTTCCCGTCTGCGGAACAACTATACGGAATTTTATTCAAAAAATCCAGTCTGGAGGTGTGTATGACAACTTTTACTCTCCACCCCATGGTAATGGGGACCAAGGTCTTCGATAAGGGCATGATGACCTATCAGCATGATTATGGCCAGTCATACACTATTCCTATCTATTGCTGGTATATAGAAGGTGGAGATAAAAAAATCCTGGTTGATACGGGTGAGATGCATCCTATAAAATCCGATGATAGAGAAGAGGCAATCAACGGGAAAATAGTTACCTTTGAAGAAGGTCTTGCCCAATGGGGATTAGTTCCTGAGGATATTGATATTGTAATTCATACGCATCTTCATAATGATCACTGTGAAAATGATTATAAATGTGTGAACGCAAAGGTGTATGTGCATGAGCTGGAGCTTGAACATATTCGAGATCCTCATCCACTGGACTTTCGTTATCTTGAAGATTTTATCTATGAAATAACTGAAAACAAACAGATAAATAGCATAAGTGGAGATTGTGAAATTGTACCTGGTATTGAAGTGATCCATACTCCAGCGCACACAGCTGGTGGTTTATCTGTTGCAATTAAAACCAAAGAGGGGACAGCAATTATTACAGGGTTCTGCTGTCTGCTTGAAAACTTCTATCCGCCAAAACAGATAACTGCCATGGAAATGGAAGTGATTCCGCCAGGGACACATCTTGATGTAAACGAGGCCTACGATATTATGCTGAAGATTAAAAATAGGGCTGATATCTTATTACCACTGCATGAACCAAAATTTGCCTCAATGAATTCAATTCCTGAATAGAAATGTTTGCATAAAAAAACTCCTGATCATCGATTTGGTCATCGACAATCAGGAGTAAAGAATTTTCAATAGATGGCAATTAAAAAATCGTACTAATTATTTACAGATGCAGCCTTTGGAGCCTTGTTGACAAACTTAAAGAACACTGGGAAGGCAACAAAGAAGGCAACACAGATTAGATATTCGATACCTTTAATATGTGTATAGTAATCAACTAAAGTATGCAGAGGCTTAACCATACCGATTGCTACCATGTACTGCCCTGCAAGTTCGCTAACTGACCAACCAACACTGGAAAGTGCACTGGTAAGTGATGCTGCAACCCATAGACACATAATTGAACCAACTGCTAAAATAATTCTTGATCCTGCTTTTGAGGTGTTTTCTTTCATGGTGTTCTCCTTTTTAAATTTTTTTTATTCATATAATTTTTGTATCAGCCGATAACTGCGCTGAAGTATCCTTGTATAACATTGAGAGGGCCTTGGCTGAAGAGTGCACTGGCAAGACAGGTGAAGCCCCAAATTCCAATAAGAGCAGCCATGGTGATTCCGACACCGAGTGCAAATGTGGATGTTTCGTATCCCGGATCAATCTGAGTGGTTGTTGTAGTTTGTGTTGTAGTTGTCATGGCGTTCTCCCTAAAAAATGTATTTTCTTATTATTTTCGTTTTCTTATTCTCTTTATTGCATTAGCAATGCCAGTTTTTTGTTTGGATGTGAGAATTATTCACAACTGCTTTTAACGCCCTGTATTCGTGTCATTTAGCTTCAGTTAAGGCTGCTTGTGTTGTTGTACAACATATCTGTCGTATGGTGAGGTGTTGCAGGCATGTGTGTGGCAGGAGTGTGAAAAAGTGTTGCGAATTGTCGACGAAAGTGTTGCAGGCTTTGCGGATAGGTGTGGCTTTGCGGAAAGTGATATAAATTGTGTGGTAAAGCAAATTACTGGTGTCAGTGATTCATGCTTCAGAAGAAACTTGACACATATCCAAATAATTGTAATGTGCGTGTAAGTGCTATTTACAAATGTGGTACGGTGTGGTATTTGGTGCTGTTAAAACAGTAGGTTATGGGGTGCTTTGGTTTTCCCGCTAAACATTTAATTAAGTGAAGAATAATTTCAAAGACACCCCCTTTTGGTGTAATGCAACAGGCGCATTTTTTGATGTATATTGGATGTATTAGTCTTATCGCCACGATTTCTGCTGGTATTGGCTAGTGGAAATTAAAATAGTTTTTCGAATCACAGGAGAATGAACAATGAGTAAATCTTTCTTAAATGTTCTTTGGATGGCCATGCTGACTGGATTTTTTATGCTGACAAATAATGCTTTGGCAACTGAAGGATACGATGTGAAAAAATTCGGCCCCAAAAATCCTATTATAATGGAGACTCCTGTCAATGTGATCTTTGATCACAGAGTTCATACGGATACGGTTGGGCTGGAATGTGCCGCTTGTCATGATGGTCTTTTTGCAATGCAGCGTGGTGTTACAAAAAATGATCAGACAATGAGCGCTCTTGCCGCAGGTAAATCTTGTGGTGCTTGTCATGATGGAAGGACTGCTTTTGCTTCAAATACCCTCTGTAATGCCTGTCACATAAAACCCAAAAATTTAACACCTGCAGATCCTCATCCTCATACGGCTGCGCATTAAAGTTCAAAGCTTTTTGAAACAAATTCTGATATCTTCGCGATTAGAAATGTAGAATATTTGTAGTAAGCAAATTAATCAAAATAGATAAAGGAGTTTGTTGTTATGCGTTACAAAGCAGTTATTCATATTGACCTTGAAGATGACCTTATTTTTAATCTTGGTCTGAGTAATCTTACCAATACCCTTGAGGCACTTGAGGGTAAAGATAAAGACTTGATTCTACTGGTCACTGGCCCTGGAGTTGCCTTACTTGCAGGTGATCAGATGTATATTTTCATGGAAAAGCTCAGGCTTATAAGTGATGCAGGTGTTCGAATTCAGGTCTGTGAAAGAGCAATGAAGCTCTTTAATATTCCTGCTGATGAATTGTTTGATGGTTGTGAGGTTATTCCTGCCGGTGTTGTTGGTTTAATTGAATTGCAGCATGATGGTTTTGCCTATATTAAACCATAGCCTGCCTTCTATGGTTCAGCAGTTTAGTACATAGTACAATGAGTTTGGTCATGGACGAACATCTTGGTCGTTCATGGCCAGAATTTCCTTATGTGTAGTTGTTTTTGTAGTAGCATTGGGTGCTTAATTCAACACTTAGGAGTCATCTTCAGTTGAATGGGGCGAACCTAAAGTAAAGATTTCCATTGGCTACAATCGAGTGCCAATATTTATTCCAGATAAACTGACCAGTTTGACGATCAGGAATAGTCTCAATATCATACTTAAAAATCTGTCTAGAATTATCAGTGGAAATGTAAGCAATGATGTAATAATAGGATATGGCGTTGGTGGCATGGATAGGTGTCTCATATTTCTACCTTTGTGTCTTTAGTATCTGGAAAAATGGCAAGATTATCAAGTTACATGGTGATCACATAGGTTTTTTTCATTTATTATACTATCATATTTTGGGCTACCCGTGAAAAGTGAAAACCAAGTGTAAAAAGAATATATGAAACGAAACCCTTGTTACTGTGGAAAAATATCGAAAGAAACGATGAAAAAAGATGGCATACCAGAAGGTTATTGTGGTCTATGCGAAATGTGTAATAAGCCTGGTCACACCCAGCATTTTCCTGGCGCAGTTCCATATACTGGGACATGGTGTGATGACTGTTTAAAAAAAATAGCTCGCAAACAGCATATTAAAGAATTTTGTACATTAAATAGTAGTTATTTTTATACTGATAATTTTGTTTCAAATAAGACATCCATGAACTTCAGACCAGGATTTAGATTATCAATAATTGACATATTAGTCCTTGTCGCTGGAGCCTTGTCTGCGATATATTATTATGCTTTTTCTCAAGTTGTTAGTCTGGTAATAATTTTTGTAATTGGTCATTTCTTTATTTTTTGTAATATAACACGTATGTCTAGGATACCAGAGTTGATTTGGGGTGGAACATTTTTATTGTTTGCTGGTTTTTCAGCTTCAACGGGCCAGCCAAATTGGCTTTTAACATTTTTACTATCAATATTAATAACATTCATTTTGGTTGTACTTGAAGCTCGAAAACCTAGTTATCATGGGATTTTTTGGCAAGCATTAAACCCAAACCTGCCCCGCTGGTTCGAAAAGAATCTTACAAGTCAATAATGTAGCTGTGGGTTTTACGCTGACCAGTAATCCCAGAAGAGACACTTACATCATGTGTTTAATCAGCCCTGAGTTATCTTATTTAGAGCTAAGGTGATTATTACGTATATTCGGGAAATATCTTAAATTCTTAACTTTCCCACTGATTTTCTTCTGGTTTATTCGCCCAAATCTCTGTTAAAAATCTCGTAATTATGATTAAATAAAAGAATG
>DAOVZA010000324.1 GCA_030635405.1 Desulfocapsa sp. | reverse complement strand
GTAATCCACAGTATGTTGTCGCGAAAGAGAAAATCAGAAAATTGAAGCTCCATCTAAAGGCTCCTTTTTAAAGTTAGGGTGTGGGATGACTTTCTGATGTGTATGGACGCTAAGTAATGAAATTGCTACTACTTGTCAACTCAAAAGTGAATGGCTATTCAGTTGTTTTTGTAAGTGGGCGCTCACTTATTAGTGTGCGGTTTTCTTGTAACTTTTAGTATTAGCAGGAAAAGCTTTGAGAAAAGATTTAAAAATGATAAGGTGAAAAGCCTTCATTAATAACAGAGATATAAATCATAAGAATAATTGAATAAGGTTTTTTGTATGTCCATCACACTGAGACAATTAGAAATATTTATAGCTGTCGCCGAGACAGCCCAGGTCACCAAAGCCAGTAAGAAGCTGTTCGTCACACAATCTGCTGTGAGCATGGCCCTTGCTGAGCTTGAGAACCAGCTTGGTGGCTCCCTTTTTGACAGACATGGTCGCAGTCTTTTGCTGAATGAGCGTGGTCGTTATTTACTGCCTCTTTCTAAGGAGATTATTTGTCAGGTAGGTAACGTTGAAAATATCATGTCCGAAAAGAATGATACCTTGCGGGGAGGAATCAATGTGGTGGCTTCAACCACCATTGGTGATTACATACTCCCCTACTTGATAGGTGCGTTTAAGAGGATGCATCCTCAGGTACATATTAATATGCTTGTTCATCATACCAGGTATGCTGAAAGCCTGGTACTTGATGGTAAGGTTGACGTTGGCTTTGTTGAGGGACATGTGAATAATCCAGACACGGTTAAGCGTCTCTGGTTTGAAGATGAACTCGTAGTTATTGCAGGGCCCACAGATCCTCTTTCTCATAAAAGTCTCTTTGATGTGAAAAATGATTTTACTAATACCCGCTGGATTATGAGAGAAGAAGGCTCTGGAACCGTTGCTATTTTTCGTGAAAAAATGAAAGATTATCTCGATCAGATAAATGTGATTATGGAGATGGGCCATCCGGAAGCTATTAAGAAAGCTGTTGAGTCAGGAGTAGGGCTTGCCTGCCTGTCTTCCCTTACTGTTTGTCGTGAAGTGGAACATGGTTGGTTGAAAACTTTGCATTTTGAAGGTGTGGACATGACACGTAAGTTGCATGTGATATCACGGAAAAATACGAAGATGAGTGATGCTCTGGCAGAATTCCTCTCCTTTTGTGATATTATGTCAACCTGTTCTCAATCACGTGCTTGTCTCTCTTCACCATGGAAATTGCAATCTCTACTCGCAAAACAGTCTGTGCAGAAAAAATAATATGAGATTCATGTTTACGTCTCTTATACCCGATTATGCATTCATCATAATCGGGTTTTTTTATGCGCATTTAGCATCAAATTCAAATAATGCTTGCATAGTCGGTAATACGCGTTATCAAGAAAATTGGTATATACAATTTAATTATTCATCTAGATAAGGAACAGTGTTATGTGGAAATCGATACAGCCTGCACCTCCCGACTCGATTTTGGGACTCACCGAAGAATTTAAAAAAGATCAGAATCCTCAAAAGGTAAATCTTGGCGTTGGTGTATATAAAGATGAAGCAGGGACTACTCCTGTATTGCGTTGTGTGAAAGAAGCTGAAAAAATGCTGCTTGAGATACAAACTACGAAGAGTTATCTGCCAATTTCCGGAGATGCTGCTTATTCGGCTGCAGTACAACGTTTAATCTTTGGATCTGATAATAATGTTATTGCAGAGGGGCGTGCCGTGACTGTTCATGCTCCAGGTGGAACTGGTGCTTTGCGTGTTGGTGCAGATCTTCTCCATAAGTTTACACCAGATGCCAAAGTATGGGTGAGCTCTCCAACCTGGGCAAACCATAATGGCATTTTTGGAGCTGCAGGATTTGGTATTTCTCAGTACGGATATTATGATACCGAAAGTAAGGGGCTTGATTTTGATAAAATGATGAGCGATCTTAAAACAATTCCAGCTGCTGATATTGTAGTGCTTCACGCCTGTTGCCATAATCCAAGTGGTGTCGATTTAAACGAGGAACAGTGGAAGCAGGTTGCAGAACTTGCTGCTAAAAATGGCTGGGTTCCATTTCTTGACTTTGCTTATCAGGGTTTTGGAGATGGAGTGGATGAGGATCGTTGTGCTGTGGAGCAGTTTGCTGCTGCTGGTATCGATTTTCTTGTAGCCAGTTCTTTTTCTAAGAACTTTGGTCTTTATAACGAACGTACTGGTGCGATAACTGTGGTTACGCTATCTTCAGATGAGGCAAGTACCGCCATGAGTCATTTGAAGACTGTTATTCGAACCAATTATTCCAATCCTCCAGCTCATGGTGGGCTTGTTGCGACGTTGGTTTTGGATACTCCTGAATTACATGCGATGTGGCTTGAGGAACTTGCTGCAATGCGTGATAGAATAGTTAATATGCGCAAAGCTTTGGTTGCAGGGCTTACTGCGCAGGGTGTTGATGGTGACTTTTCTTTTATCGAAAGACAGCGTGGTATGTTTTCTTTTAGTGGCTGGTCAGATGATGTAGTGAGTAGTTTGAGAAAAAATAATAATATTTATATTGTTGGTGGTGGCAGGATAAACCTAGCAGGACTAACAACCTCTAATATTGAATATGTGTGTAGATCAGTAGCTTCCGCTATGAAGTGAGAGCTCCCAGGTACTGCATCTTCGTTCACGATTGACTTCTGGCCGCATAGAAAAAACTATTGCGGCCAGAAGTAATCGAACGAACCTGCTGCACCTGAAAACTCTCTTGTTTGGACAGTAGATTGTTTTAATAATGAACTTTTTTTAGAAAGAGTCCGTGGGCTGGTGCTGTAGCTGATGCTAATGATCGGTCTTTTGCTTTAAGGATTGTTTCAAAATCATTGATTGTTTTTCTCCCTTTTCCTACCTCGAGTAACGTTCCTACAATATTGCGTACCATATGGCGTAAGAACCCATCCCCAGTGAAGACAAATTGTAACTTGTTGCTGTGTGTTGTGTTCAATGTAGCTTCCTGTATTGTGCGAACACTACCACGTCCTGTGGTGATACTCTTGTCTCGTGATCCCGATGCTTCAAAACTGGCAAAGTCATGTGTCCCTGTGATTATTTTCAGGCATTGTTGAATTGTATTTATGTCTAAGTGTTGCGGGATATGAACTGAATATAGACGAGTGGTGGGTAATTGGATTTTACCGGTGTCTATATTGTAAAAGTATGTTTTTGAGGTGGTTGAAAAGCGGGCATGGAAGGCGGGATCGGCAATTTCTATGTTAAGAATACGAATAGCGGGCGAGAGGATGGAATTAGCACCTTTAAGAAGATCAGGAAGTAAAATAGTTGATCCTGTTTCAAAACTTGCAATCATTCTTAGTGCGTGAACACCAGCATCCGTTCGGCCAGCTCCATGGAGAACAACAGGTGTATTGGTAATTTTTGCAAGCGTTTGTTCAAGT
>DAOVZA010000380.1 GCA_030635405.1 Desulfocapsa sp. | reverse complement strand
AGGATCCAACTCCTGCCTGAAGAAACACATGGGTAGGCGTATCAGATCCTTGCTCTTTGAGCTGTTCAAGTGCTTCAACGGCTAGAGTCGCATATCCCTGCATGATCCATGTCGGGATGTCTTCATAACCTGCCCAGGCAGTATCCTGAACCATAATCCAGCCATTTTTTTTCGCATTTTCTTCGGCTAACCGAACAGCATCGTCATAGTTTAAATCAGTGATGGATGCCTCTGCGCCAAGAGCCTGAATGTTTTTCAGTCTTACAGGATCAGAACCTTTGGGCATATAGACCACAGCTTTTTGCTTCAGCTGTTTTGCAGCCCAGGCAACTGCGCGGCCATGATTGCCATCGGTGGCGGTGGTGAAGGTGATGTCTCCTAGTTGTTTCCGAACGTCATCAGAACACAATTCTTCATAGGAAATCTCAGAAATATCCTTACCCAGTTTTTCTGCGAGATATCGCCCAATGGCATAGGATGCACCAAGTACTTTGAAGGCATTCAGGCCAAACCGGGAAGACTCGTCTTTAACGAAAAGTTTGCCTAAGCCAAGGTACCCTGCAAGGTTTGGTAGTGGGACCAGCGGACTGGGTGCATATTCTTTAAAGCTTTTATGGTATGCACGTGCTTTCTCTGCCTCCTCTGTGCTGAGGATGTCGAGATTAGCCCCCTTACCGGGTGTTTTGCGATTTTCGTTAAAAACGTATTCTATGGACATCGATTCTTACCTTTCGTTGCTTTTGTGAAACTTATATCTGTTCTAGGCAATAATTACTTGGTAGCAGCAATGGCGTCGATTTCAACTTTGGCACCGAGAGGCAGTGCAGCAACTTGAACGGTGGCGCGGGCTGGGAAGTCTCCTTTGAAAAAACTTGCATACATTTCATTAACAGTTGCAAAATCTCCAAGGTCCGTTACGAAAATTCCGCAACGAATAATGTTTTCCATTGAAGAACCAGCTTCTTCCAGAATGGCTTTGATGTTTTTCATGCTTTGCTCGGTTTGCACGCTGACATCGTCATTCATTTCTTTTGTTTCAGGGTTCAATGGAAGCTGGCCTGATACGTAGATTGTGTCTCCGTACTGAACAGCTTGAGAGTATGGGCCAATTGCAGCTGGGGCATTTGTTGTGCTTATGATTTTTTTAGACATGGTATATCTCCTTGTAATGGGTAAATTTTAAAGAATGCGTCTGTTTTTATAATTTTTTAAAGCAGTCGTGACAAGGGAAAAGTTGTCGAGAAGTGTTGTTTTTTTGCGAAGAGTGCAGGTTGATATGTTTTAATATGCTGAAAATACGACAGTATTGTCTCTTTTTTTTAAATGTCTCTCTTCGCTTTGGAGCAGTCGATCCAGAATTGAGTTGACAATTTTTTATACTTTTTGTAAAAATACACCTGCGAAAATCCAAATTTTAAATCCATCAATACAACAAGAGAGTACAAATCCAAATGGCTACACTTGACTTCGATAAAATAAATGAACTTGCTAAAGCGTACGAACCTGAAATGACTAAATTCCTCCGGGATATGGTTGCCATTCCGAGCGAAAGCTGTGATGAAGAAAAGGTCGTTCTTCGCATTAAAGAAGAAATGGAAAAAGTAGGTTTTGATAAAGTCGAAATTGATCCAATGGGGAATGTTCTTGGGTATATCGGATCTGGCCCACGTTTGATTGCTTTTGATGCGCATATCGATACCGTTGGTGTTGGTGTGGCTGGAAACTGGGATTTTGATCCCTATGAAGGCTATGAAGATGACGAATGTATTGGTGGTCGAGGAACATCTGATCAGGAAGGCGGCATGGCATCCATGGTCTATGCAGGTAAAATCATTAAAGAGCTCGGACTTGCCGATGAGTACACCGTTGTAATGACAGGAACTGTTCAGGAAGAAGATTGTGATGGTCTCTGCTGGCAGTACATTATAAATGAGCTTAATATCAAACCTGAGTTTGTTGTTTCCACCGAACCAACCGATGGCGGAATCTATCGAGGTCAGCGTGGTCGTATGGAAATTCGTGTTGATGTGGAAGGCATCTCTGCGCACGGTTCTGCACCTGAACGTGGTGATAATGCTATCTTTAAGATGGCAAAAATTCTGAATGAACTGGAAGTCCTGCACACCGAGCTTCAAGACGATGAGTTCCTTGGCAAAGGATCACTTACTGTTTCGCAGATATTTTACACATCTCCATCACGTTGCGCCGTGGCCGACGGTTGTTCGATCTCCATTGATCGGCGTCTCACCGCTGGAGAAGATGCAAAGCTTGCCATGTCTCAGATTGCAAATCTTCCTGCTGCAAAAGCCGCAAATGCCAAAGTGACAATGTATAAGTACGATACTCCTGCTTACACCGGTCTTGTTTATCCCACAGACTGCGATTTCCCATCATGGGTTGTTGCAGAAGATCACCCTGCAGTTCAGGCGACAGCTGATGCTTACTCATCACTCTTTAAAACTGCCCCTCGCATCGACAAGTGGACATTTTCCACCAACGGTGTAGCCATTACTGGTATGCATGGCATCCCAACAGTTGGTTTTGGTCCCGGTAAAGAAGCTGAAGCACACGCACCAAATGAGAAAACCTGGAAAGCCGATCTTGTGCAATGTGCTGCCCTGTATGCTGCCCTGCCAAGCGTTTACGTAGCAAAGAATTAAGGCAATACTGATTGTGAAAAAACAACTTGCTGTTATTGCCATTGGTGGCAATTCCCTCATTAAGCACAGGGAAAAGCAGACGGTGGAAGATCAGTATAACGCCATTTGCGAGACGACTAAACACCTTGCCGATCTGGTTGAACTTGACTATCAGTTAGTGATAACTCATGGAAACGGACCACAGGTCGGATTTATTACGCTTCGCCCTGAAACAGCCATGCATCAGATGGTTTTGCATATTGTACCTCTCAGTACCTGAGTT
>DAOVZA010000039.1 GCA_030635405.1 Desulfocapsa sp. | reverse complement strand
ATCCGGATGCTTTGGCCTGTGCGCTTACCATAAAGCATATTATTAGTTAACGAGTGAAATCGGTTAGTATCGCCCATCCCAACGAAATTCGTCGTTTGAATAATGTTTCCATGGTGGAACGTCTTAAAATCCCCCTGGAACGTCTTGGCAATATAAAAGTCCAGGAATTCAGCAAAAAAGTTCTGGTTGATTCTCAACCGAGCCATCTCCCTGTTTTTGAAAGAATTGAGTTCGATGCTATTATTGATCATCATCCTGTAACATTGGATCATGAGGTTCCCTTTGTGGATATTCGACCTCAATATGGTGCCTGTTCAACGATGCTGATTGAATATCTACGAGCTGGCAATATGAAACCTTCAGTTGCGCTTGCCACTGCTCTTTTTTACGCCATTAAGGTGGATACTCAGGATTTTTCCAAGCAATCTGTGCTGGCTGACGGTATCTCTTTTCGATATCTTTTTAATATTGCCAATCGAAACCTTGTGAAGAAATTTGAGTTGGCCGACATGCGTCGCTCAGAGCTTAAATATTTCAATGTTGCACTCAATAATCTGACCTACACGAAGGGGAGATTTTATACCCATCTTGGAAAGGTGAGAAACCCCGATATCCTGGTTAATATAGCTGATTTTCTTAACCATGTGGATAAGATTGACTGGGTATTGGTTTCAGGCATTTATAATGAAAAGCTGGTTGTTATCTTTCGCTGTGATGGATACCGGAAAAGTGCCGGAAAGCTCGCAGAACGAATCTTTGCCGAAGTCGGTTCCGCTGGTGGTCATAAAGAGGCTGCACGAGCAGAAGTTCCATTGAAAAACCTCTCACTTGGCGATAAGGAATTCACCACAAATACCCTGAAACGTTTAGCTACAAGGCACATGAAATGAAGGGCAAAATTAAGTATAAACACTAAGAATTAGAAAGGGAATGGAGTATAATGCTGAAATCTTCAACACTTGCAATGATTCTTGCCGGCAGTCGTGTCGATAAACTTAATGTCCTTACCTATTATCGACCCAAATCCGCTGTTCCCTTTGGTGGTTTTGCTAGGGTCATCGATTTTCCACTGAGCAACCTTCTCCATTCTGGGATTGAACAGATTGCAATCCTTTCACAATATCGAAGTTATTCCCTCATCAACCATATCGGTACAGGCGCTGCTTGGGATATGGTTGGTCGGCATCGTGGCGTTTCCATCCTTCCACCCTTTATAGATAACAGTGACAATATGGATCATGCGGGCTGGTATCGTGGATCAGCAGATGCTGTTTATAAAAATCTAGATTTTATCAAATATCATAATCCTGAAGAAATATTGATTCTCTCAGGGGATCATATCTACAAGATGGATTACCAGGATATCATCAGTTATCACCATAAAAAAGATGCCGATGTAACCATTGCCTTTGTCCAGGTCGATAAGGACAAAGCACATCGTTTCGGTGTCGCTGCAATTGATAAAGAAGATGGCAAAGTAGGTGGAAAGGTTACAGGTTACTGGGAAAAACCAGAAACTCCTGAAGCAGACTGGGCGTCCCTTACTGTTCTGATCTTTAAGCCTGAAGTGTTATATCAGGTTCTTGGGGATAACCAAAAGACAGATTCATTTGAATTTGGTAGAGATATCATTCCTCAACTTATGGCTGAAGGGAAAAAGGTCTATGGGTATAAGTATAGAGGATATTGGGGCTATACAGGTACAACTGAAGAATACTGGCAGGCAAACATGGATCTGCTTGGGGATAATCCATCCATAGACATGGAGGCTTGGGGCCTGCGTACAAATATGGAACATCGAGGGATTAGAGACGCACAACCGGCACTGATTCAAGAGGGAGCAACGATCAGTAACAGTCTGGTTTATAATGGATGTGTCGTTGACGGAACTGTAAAAAATTCTATTTTATTTCCCGGTGTACATGTTGAAAAGGGAGCAGTTGTAGAAGATTCTGTTCTCTTCTTTAATAATCGAATCGGGGAGAATTGCAGACTCAAGAAGGTTATTGCTGATGTTAATTCCAGTTTTGCTGAGGGGGGCTGCATCGGTTCCATGGTTAGGGGAGAGAATACTCCTGTCACACTTATCGGATGGAACAACCATATACCAGAAAAAATGTGTATCGGTGAAGGAGCTAATGTCTACCCTAACATTACTCCTGAGCAATGGGTTAACATTAAAAGTGTTGAAGCGGGAGAGGTGCTGAAATGAGCGTAAAAAAAGAAGCTCTTGTACTGCTCCTTGCCGGAGGTGTTGGCAGCAGGTTAAACATTTTGGTGCAAAGTCGTGCGAAACCGGCAGTTCCTTTTGCCGGACATTATCGAATAATCGATTTCAGCCTGAGTAATGTGATGACCTCAGGTCTTACTAAGGTTGGGGTACTCACCCAGTATAAGCCTCTGTCACTTATGCGTCACCTTGGAATGGGTGAGGCCTGGGATTTTACTGGTCGCAGCAGGGGATTGAAAATATTGCCACCGCACACTGGCTTTCAGGACTCTGATTGGTATAAAGGGACAGCTGATGCCGTGCGCCAGAATATTGATTTTCTCGAAAAAAATCCGGCTGATGAAGTGGTGCTTCTTTCAGGTGACCATATCTACAATATGGATTTTCATGCCATGATTGAATACCATCGCTTTAAAAAAGCGGATGTGACAATCGGGATGATGGTGGTTCCCATGTCTGAGATCCATCAGTTTGGAGCAGGAATTGTCGATGCTCAGAACAGGATCATCGAATGGGAAGAAAAACCTGAAAATCCTAAAACCAATCTTGCCTCCATGGGTATTTACGTTTTTGACTACAAATACCTACTAGACTCCCTTTATAAAGACAAAGCCGAGGTGGATTTTGGAATGCATATTCTGCCAAGAGCCATTGATAATGATAATGTTTTTGCCTATCCTTTTTATGGGTATTGGAGGGATGTGGGAACAATACAATCCTATTGGGAAGCCAATATGGATGTGATAAGGCGTGATAGTGCCATATCACCGGCTGAATGGGGAATCCGAACCAATATTGAGGCTGATGGTCGCCCGGCAGATCGTCCGCCAGCACGGTTTGGCAGTGATGCAAAAGTAAGTCGCTCCATGATCTCAGCTGGGTGTATTATACGTGGTACTGTTATTAATTCTGTGCTGGCACCGGGGGTTGTGGTGGAAGAAGGAGCAGTTGTGAAAGACTCCATTCTTTTTGCTGATTGTGTTGTAGGTAAAAACAGCAGCATGGATTTGGCTATCTGTGATAAGCGGGTTCAGGTTTCTGGTGACTCCCTGATCGGTTCAGGAACAAATCATGAATTTGCTAATATTGAACAACCCAAACATCTGTATACTGGTATCTCTTTGATTGGTAAGGAGGCTTGTATTCCGTCAGGGGTGACCATTGGCCGGAACTGTATTATTAATTCACATACGGAAGAATCAGCTTTTACCAAAAAGAAAATTGCTGATGGTGAAACACTTTAGATTAACAATGAGGAAGCTGGTGATCCCGGCGCGATTCGAACGCGCGACACCTAGATTAGGAATCTAGTGCTCTATCCTACTGAGCTACGGGACCACATTGGTCTTTGATGTATGAGACGGTTTTCTTTTTAGTCCCACACTTTTCCAACGCTGATATTACTTACTTATTTTAGAGCTATTCGTCAAGTTTATGCTGATTTTGAAATTAATTAAGCAGAAGATGTGCCTCCATCAGGCTCTAATTTGTCTAGTGATTGAGAGATTTTTTCCAAAGAAAGTGGTTTCATGACCAGCTGTTGGATACCAATTTTCTTGATACTTTTTTCTGTAATATTGGCACTGTAACCAGTACAGAGGATAATCGGGATGCCAGGTCGGATTGCAAATATTTTTTCGGCTAGTTCGGTGCCTTGCATGGAGGGCATTGCCTGATCTGTGATTATAAGATCAAACATCTCCGGTTGTTTTTGGAAAAGCTCATATGCATCAAGACTGCTTGTCATTGATGTAACTGTGTAACCCATGTATTCCAGCATTTGTTGACCGCTCTGTACCAGGCTGACTTCATCATCAATCAGTAAAATATTTCCTGAACCTTTGTGGAGATGTGCTTCCAGGAGACTGTCGGGTTCTTCATCAGATTGTTCTGCCACAGGGAAGTAGAGAAAGAAAGTGGTACCCTTATCAATTTTACTTTCCACTTGTATGGCTCCGCCACTTTCAGCGATAATTCCATGTACAACAGATAATCCGAGTCCTGTTCCTTTACCACGTTCTTTGGTAGTGTAAAATGGATCAAAGATACGTTCCATCAAATCATTGTCCATTCCATGTCCGGTATCAGATACAGTAAAAAGGATGTGTTTTCCAGGTTGCAGTTCTGGGATTGTCGCTGCTTGTTTTGAATCAACCTCTAATTCTTCAAGTGTAATTTTTAGAATACCATTTTCATTCCCCATGGCATGAAAGGCATTGGCGCAGAGGTTCATAACTATTTGATGGATCTGGATCGGGTCAGCATTAACATTCCCTGTGTCCATATCGATTTGTTGTTGTATCTCTATCCCGGCAGGGGTAGTGGCACGAAGAAGCTTCAAAACTTCTTTGATTATTGAAGCAATGGGGATGGCTTTTTTTTCGGTGGACGCCTGGCGACTAAATGTGAGTATTGATGCAACAAGGTCTTTTGCTCTAGTGGAGGCAAGAAGAACCTGGGATAGATTGTTGTACTCTTCACTATCCTTATCTATTTTCAGCATGCTCAACTGAGTATATCCAAAAATTGCACCAAGAATATTATTGAAATCATGGGCAATACCACCGGCTAGAGTTCCGATGGCTTCCATCTTCTGGGCCTGACGCAGTTCACTCATCAGTTGTTCACGTTCTTTCAGTGAATTGAGCATCCGATTGAATGCAACGGTGAGATTTGCGAGTTCTCCTGTTGTTTCCACTGGAATTGGTTTGTCTAATTCTCCCTTTGCAATTCGTTCAGCTCCCTCGGTTAGCTTGTGAAGAGGTGTTGAAAGATATCTAGCTAGAATAATAGCAGTTAGTAGGGCGATAAGGATGGCGCAAATGAAACTCACGCTGTTCAGTAACAGACGTTGTTTTGCGAGTTTTTGAAAGTAGTCTTTGTTAAGAATTATCCGAGCAAGACCAATTGTTTCTTCCACTTCAGTTCTCGAATCGAGTGTAGAAAAGTTGGTTACTTTTACCGGTGCGTAGTAACAAAGAGTATTACCAGTTTCTTTTCTTGCTGATTTTGATGAGGCTATTTCGGTAAGTATTTGTTTGGCTTTTTCAGGAGTGAGAACATTTTTTGTTGATTCCTGCCGCTGCTGTTTTATCCAAAGAGTACCATCACCAAGATAGAGGGCAGCTGATAAAATTTCAGGACGCTCAACAATAGCTTCAAGAGGTTCTTGAGCAAGAGATTTGTTTTCTGTGTACAAAGCAAGAGATGTTAATCTGGCCAGAAACAGGGATTGCTGGTTTCCTGTATCAGCTGCCAGTGTATCAAAGAAGCGAACTGCTAATATCATCTGGGCACTAACTTGAATGACGCCAAAAATCATAAGAATCAGGGTGAATCCAACGATGATTTGACGGAGAAGGCTTCCGGAGAAGATTCGGTGGATTAAATTCAATTTTCCACCTCCGGCATGATCAGTAGTACCTTGTCTTTCATTGTGCCAGTTTTTATTCTGACATCAAGTTGTTTGCTTACCTGTTCGTTTATTGAAACCTCAAGGCAGCATTCGGAAAGTTTATCCCTATCCTCCATCGGAGCAGTTTTATTACTGATATGTTTGGCAATATACTGAACTAGTTTTTCCAACTTGTAATTAATGGAGAGCATGGCACCCATACGAACAAAGGGTATTGCAGGTCCTATCAATGGGCGTTTATACTCACGTTGCAAACGGAGTAGTTCCTGAAGTGTGATATTGTTAAGTAAATTTGGATCAGGTAATAGCAGGTAGGCATCGGATTGCTTAAATACTTTTTGTATTGCAGGTATGATTTGGCGTCTTTCTTCGGTATGGATTATTTTCAATTTTAAGTCATATTTAGCGGCTGCTATGACAAACTTCCTATTACACTCTTTGCAGTTGGGGGTAAGTACAATGCCGATGGTTTTAATGTCTGGCATGAGCTGATGAATAACTTTAAACTGTATTTCTGGCTCTACCCATACTTTTGCCCCCTTCCATTTTCCAGTCGATTCAGCCCTGTCAACTATCTGTTTGGAGGTGAGCATAAGAAAAATACCTGGTATTTCACTTGTCGTTTCCAGGCAGAAGGAAAGGGCAACATCACCTATGGCAATTAATCTTCCAGGTGTTCTTTTTAACAGATCCGTCTGGCTATCAAATGACCAGTTTTTAGTGATAGGGTATAAGAAGATCTCCTTGTCACTGCTGGTTTTCGTGATTTCTGTTTCGAGTTTATCGGCTAGTTGCCGATGCATCGGAATATCATCACGAAAAACAATAGCCAGACTTTCACTGGCCTGTGCTGCATCTCCACAAACAGAGAGATAGAGCAGTTGGACAATTGTTATAAAAAAGAGAATATATTTACGATAAAAACAATATTTCATATTAAAATTGATAGGTTAACCAGAGTTCTGTTGATATTCCAGGGCGTGGAAAATGATTTGGCATTTTTCCGGATATTTCGGGGAGTTCATAATCCTGGTCAAACAGGTTATGGATGGACCAGGTAAGGTCCAGGCCATGCAGGTGCCCCATCATATTGTCAATGGTAACTGCAGTATCCACTAGGATGTAGCTTTCTGGCTCATCGCGTGGATCAGTGGAATCAAGATAGACATCTCCGGTATAGTGCAAAGTGGAATTGAAAATCACATACTCGCCTGCTCTATAGTCAAAACCTGCAGAACCTAGCCATGATGAAATACCATGCCGCTTTTCATTGTTATCCTGTCGGCTATCAACATATGAAATAACTGTGAACCAGGAAAGATCCACTGTTGAAATTGGTAATTTTCCTCTCAGTTCAAGGTCGAACCCAATGGAGTGGCTGTCTTCCTGGTTTTCATACGTTGATATTCCATATTCATTGACAACTGTATCTATGGTATCAATAAAATCATTGTAATAGGTTGTAAGGGCAGTGGTCAGATTATTGTTGGCTTTCCATTCAAAAACTGTTTGCCAGGTTCTCACAGATTCTGCTTTGAGTTCAGGATCCCCGAGTAAGGAACTTCCTGCTGGTAATTTATAGAGTTCGCGGAAACTAGGGGCCCGGAAAGCTTGTCCATAGAGGAGTTTGAACTGCCAGTTCTCAAGAAAATGATACGCTATTCCAAGATTAGGAGAAAAAGCAGAACCAAAGTCATCGTAATGGTCATATCGGCCCCCAATAAGAATGACAAGATTGTCGCTGTATTGATATTGATCCTGGATGAAAATACCGTAGTAGAATCGATCAGCTTCTTCCATCCAGTTAAAGTCGGCAGTCAGATCCTGCATTTTCGGTAAGGGGGCAGGAGTATAATTCGCCGTTGTGAAAACATCATGTAAGTTAGTCTTTTTGATCTCACTCCCCATAGTAATGGTGTGCTGTTTTAAAAAATAGCTGTCAGCCTGCATCGTAAAGCCATATTCATCAACAATTCCTTCAGTGACTGAACGAATACCATTTTCATAGGTAAACCAGGGATTGCTGAATCCATCCGGCTGTATAGAAACGTCATAATTATGATTGTAACGGTTGAAATTCAGTTTTGCTTTGAAGGTGAGTTGTTTGTTGAGAAAGTCATCTTCATAACCAAGGTTTGTCCAGAAATAATCACGTTTAATAGATGTCTGGTCTGTGAGTGACATGCCTGGGTTGAAAAATCCACCATCCTGATGCTTAATATACTGTCCCTGGAACTTTATGGATTCTGTTTCAGCACTAAGGTTCAGAGTGGTTCGTTCTACCTGTTCATTGCTATGGCCAGGAGCATTGGAAAGGCCTTGGTTTACTGGAGAGTTCGACAGAGCATCTTTGGCAACAAACACATTGGCACCATTACTATTCAGATAATTGGCACTTCCATAAATTTGGACGGCTCCAAATGAGGTTCCACTTTCAAGGTTATATCGTTGGCTCTCAAATGAACCTAACCTGACAGTCATTTCTGTGTTGTTACGGTTAGTTTTTTTTCTGGTGACGATATTAATAACGCCAAGGAGAGCTTCACTACCGTAGAGAGCTGAGCCAGGTCCGCGTAGGAACTCGACCTTTTGGACAGAATCAATGGGGTAGTCGGCAAAGAAAAGAGCAGATCCTCCGGTGAGGGCAACGTCAACGGTATGACCATCGACCATGAATTTGAGTTTTTCTGCTCCATGGGAAGGCATTCCATGCATGGTAATCTGAGAATAGCCAACAGCGCCGATGCTAAGTTGCAGGCCGGGGATTAATCGAAGTACATCCCTCATGTCACGAGCACCCATTTGGCGCATCTGCTCGGCTGTTATCACAGTCATTACAGTGGGGAGCTTATCAAAGGTTTGTGGTGTTTTGGTGGGAAGTGAACTTGTTTCGTAGAACAGAGCCAGCATCTGCTGTTCTGCAAGAGCGATATCTTCCTTTTCGGTGATGGTATTACGTGCCTGTGAAAGAGTAGGAATTATAGGGATACAGAAGAAAAATATAAAAACCGATAAGAGAGCTTGAAGTTGTTTTGTACAGGATGTCATTGCATACCTATTTCTTTGTTGGTGCAAATTGTTGTGTTTACGGTTGTTTCTCTTGGATACCGATGAGAGCACTCTTAAGAAACAGCAAAATATAATCAATAAAATTTACATATATAAAGTCTATAGGGTAGAACTATGGATGTCAAATCTTGCATCACTAGAAATCTCTGGTTAACATAGAAAAAATTCATGAAGGCACTCATTAACTAGGTAGGTTTAAATGATAGATTTCATACAACAATTCAATCCTGTAACGCAGGCATTCGTAGCCACATTATTTACCTGGTTGGTAACTGCCGCCGGGGCTTCGCTGGTCTTTTTCACTCGATCCGTAAATCGCAGGCTCATGGACTCAATGCTTGGCTTTGCCGCAGGTGTAATGATTGCAGCAAGTTTCTGGTCGCTACTGGCACCGGGCATAGAGATGGCTGAGCAGTTTGGGCAGATCGCATGGTTAACAGCGGCCATTGGATTCATGGGGGGCGGAATCTTTATGCGACTGATAGATAAGTTTTTACCACACCTTCATCCAAGTTTGAGTATTGATAAAAGTGAGGGGATAAAAACTTCATGGCAAAGAAGCACTTTACTTGTTCTTGCCATAACCCTTCATAATATACCTGAAGGCCTTGCTGTGGGAGTGGCTTTTGGCGCTGTTGCAGCTGATCTTCCGTCGGCCACGATTGGTGGAGCCGTCGCTTTGGCAATAGGAATTGGGATTCAAAATTTCCCTGAAGGTGCTGCTGTATCAATGCCATTAAGAAGGGAAGGTATGAGTAAAAGGAAAAGTTTTTTCATGGGACAAGCCTCAGGTATTGTCGAGCCGGTTGCCGGAGTTTTTGGGGCATTATTTGTATTAAGGATGCAGAATATTTTGCCCTATGCACTCTGTTTTGCAGCAGGAGCTATGATTTTTGTCGTGGTTGAGGAATTGATTCCGGAATCTCAAAGAAAATACGAAAATATCGACTTAGTGACTATGGCAACTATGACAGGGTTTACAGTTATGATGATACTTGATGTGGCTTTGGGATAAATGGTGCTTACGGAGTGAGTGTTATAGATTACGCATCATATTGATGCGGTGTTAATAACACATTGGGATTTTGTGAAGATGGGTTGTACATAAACTTGATACTGGCCAGTCCGATATCATGGGAAAGAATACTTTCAATGGCTTTGGCAAAGCTATTAGTGTGAGTCGCAACAATGACAAATTCGACCTTATTAAGTTCGTAAGGGTAAACCTCGAAGTCCTTGATTCTTCCAATTAGTTGTCAGAAATGGTGGAAAGAAAATCCAGCGGAGAGGGGGAGAAACCTCAAAACGCAATTAAGTGTTTTGAGGTTACGGTACACATCTTAAAGAAAACTGTTTTGGTTGCACCTGCTTGTACAGGGTAGACGTTAGTATGTTTTTAAATCAATATCCTATGCGATTGGCTGGGTCTTTTACAAGATACTGAATTGTATCTCCATCCGATAATGCTACCTGGATGGTCATATTGTCAGGATAAGCGGAGCCTGGTTTGT
>DAOVZA010000144.1 GCA_030635405.1 Desulfocapsa sp. | reverse complement strand
CCCGTATTCCCTCTTTAAATTTTGCAGACTTGTTCTGGTCATGACAGGTGATACAAGTGATATCATTGGATTCGTTATGTGGTCCGCGGAGTGCTTCGTTAAACTGCTCATGGTGTTTGATAAAACCTTTGCTCGCTGGTATTTTATCCTTGTCACCACGGATATGACAGCCTCCGCACAGTAACATTTCCTCCTGGATCATCATTTTGTTCGCCTTGGCGAGTTCAACACTTTTTATGTGATCACCGGCAGGACCATGGCATGCTTCACATTGAATTCCCGGCTGTGCCCAGGTTCCTATCAAGCCTTCTTTCCCGTCCTGGTGGCCTTCTTTTTGATAACCAGTTGTGTGACAACTTCCGCAGTTGTAAGGCTTTTTCTCGCCCTTGTGGTAAAAGGACCAGGTGCCATCTTCAATATTGAATTGGGTTTTTAATTCTGAGCCATCCTTGGCGGCCGTAATGATAAATCCATTCTTGTCGATAAAACGTGCCTTCTTGTACTTTCCACCGATAACATATGAGACATCATCCCAGGTATAGCCAGGAGGTAGCGGAATTGGTCTGTGTCTTGCCTCCTCCGCTCTTGAGAGTTTATATGAATGCCCTGAAACGATAAAATCATTATATTGCCCTGGATGACATTTAAAACATGTGTCGGATCCAACATATCCTCTCTCGGCTAAGGCACTGCCGGAAAGGGCAAAGAAAATGATACCAGATGCCAGTGTTACGCGTTTCACTACCTTTTTCATGTGTTCCCCCCTGTTGCTGTTTGATTGAGCAGATAAAAACACCTCGGACAATATAAGCGTATAGGGAACACAGGGGTGATTCCAGAGAAAGGTTGATCACTGAATTGCAGAGTTATGTGAACTGAAATTCACAACTCGCCACTAGCTATATGTAATTATGAGGGAATTCGTTTGGAGAGTAATTTCAGGCAATCGATCATTTTTTCACCTTCCGGGGTGAGTTGGTAGGCTTTTTCACGATCCTGTGAAATAAGTTTATGCATTTTAAGGTTCTTAAGATGGAAATTTACCTTGGTGTGGTCACTTATTCCAAGGTGACGAGTCAGGTTCATAAATCGCATCTGTTTTTCTTCGGTGAGAGCCACAAGGATTTGTCTTCTGATCTGATTTGCAAGGCAGGCTAGAGCATCATCCATACCGGGGTCTGCTAACTGCCTGGAAAACTTTAATTCTTCAAGATTACGCCGTACAGCAACCAGGAGCTCATCACGCCTGAAGGGTTTGCTGAGATAATCATCGGCACCACTTTTCATGGCAGACACTGCATTTTCAACCGTTGAGAATGCCGTAATCATGATGATCTTGATGCTGGGGTAGTCTAATTTTAAAAGAGGCATGAGAGCCATGCCTCCCATTCCGGGCATCATATTGTCAACAATAACAAGACGTGGAGGAGTTGTTTTGATTTTTTCAAGGGCTGTTTCGGCGCAATCGCAGCCACTCGCAATGAAATCATTGTTTTCAAGGATTTCTATAATGCTCTCTCGCAGATCTTGATCGTCATCGATTACCAGGATTGTTTCAGCGCTCACTTTTTTATCACTGGAAACGAAAGGGTCATAACAGTTCCTCCATTTTCACTGCTCACAAGTGTTATTTCACCTCTGTGTTGCTTAATTATATTATAGCACACAGACAGGCCCAGTCCAGTGCCTTTTCCTATCTCTTTGGTGGTGTAAAACGGATCAAAAACCTTAAAAAGTTCTTCCTCAACGATGCCATGGCCGGTATCTGTAATTATTACCTGAACAGTGTTTCTTGTAGTACAGGTTTCAATCTCAATACTATCCTTAGCACTACAGGCATCGATTGAGTTCATTAATATGTTGATAAATACTTCTTCAAGTTTCCAGGAAAGGCCCATGATTTTTGGAACCTTGTTTAAGTTCATGCTGATAATTGAACTGAGTGGCTGGTTTTTTACAAGACTGTAAGAACTTTGCAATATATGGTTAATGTCGATGGGTTCAAAATCGGCAGTTTTGTTTCTGGAAAAGTGTAAGAGTTCTTTGGCAATTTGTGAGGCTCGGGCGAGGTTGCGATCAATGGCATCGATTTTTTTGTGTATCTTCTTATCATCTTCCAGCAGGTCTTTCAGCATTTCAAGATTAAGCGATGCGTTGGTGAGCGGATTGTTAATTTCGTGGGCAATTCCGGCAGCGAGAGTCCCCATGGATGCGAGTTTCTCTGACTGAGAAAAACGAAGAAGCTTCTCATTGATTGTTTCGCGCTGTTCAAGGTTGAAAACTGATAGGGCCCTGATTGTGAAGAACATAATAAAGAAGGCACATATGCCACGAAACAGAATGATTTTGACACCCACTAAGGGGACGATTGTGTTTGATGGTATTATTCCTGACAGGATTGAGTAGGTGATCATGAAGCTGCCGGCAAAAATAAAATTAATTGCCACTTTCTTCGAGAATGCTCGTGCGGTTCGTGAATACATGATCAGGCCAAAGCCGGAGAGTAATCCTCCAGGAAATGCGACAAAGATACGGGTGTTAACATCTTTGCCACTTCCGATATCAAAGTATATTGCTGCAATAATAACTGAAAGGGCAGATGCGCCGATCAGAGCTTTGATGAACTTTGGCGTGGTTTGAAGAGCTTGATCACCATAGAAGGTAATGATGTTGAGAAATAATCCAAAATAGAGCAGAAACAAAAAAGAAATGCCAACGATAATCAGTCGGAATAAAGAAAAAATCGGTGTTTGTATGGCAGGAGCAACGTTTTCCAGTAATTCAAGCCACTCATGAAATCCGTGAACAATACCGAAAAGTGCAAGCAACCATATAATTCTTGCGATTCCCAGTTCACTGAAGCGAACATCCCTGGAAAGAATTGCAACTCCCAGGGTGAAGAATGCAAGGCCATAAAGCAGATAGAGCGTGAAATTTATAATCACTCAAATACCTGTACGGAGAAGGTTACAAAGAGTTTGGTTATTTTTAATTAATTTTGTTTGGGGAATAGTTCAAGAGCTCTCATCTGCAATTGCGAGCTATCAAGTAAGTTTTATCACTTCCTGAACTAAACGATCAACACCGTCGCCGATTTGATCCACTCGTGATTCAAGCATATAGCATGGAGTTGTGACCACCTTTCGCTTTGTGTCCACGGCAATTTCTCCCTGCATTGTTGTTATGTGGTTTGCACCCATGGATTCAATGTCGCGAGCTGTGCTGTCATCTTGACCAATGGTGACAAGTACTCCATCCAGGATTTTTGCAAGAATGGTTGGTGCGATACAGAGGGCTCCAATAGGCTTTTCAAGATTTGCCATGGCAAGAATAGCATCTTCCACCTCTTTGTTTATCTTACAGTCTTTTCCGATGAAGGCGTAATCGGAGAGATTTTTGGCTGCTCCAAAACCACCGGGGATGATTAATGCATCGTGTACGCTGGCATTAAAAGTAGCAAGGTCAAGGATGTCTCCTCTTGCAATACGCGCTGATTCTGTGAGCACATTACGCTGCTCCGTCATCTCTTTGCCGGTGATATGGTTAAGTACATGATGCTGGGGGATGTTTGGAGCATAACATTGATAGTCAGCTCCATTTTTGTGAATAGCCCAGAGCGTGAGAGTTGCCTCGTGAATTTCAGACCCATCCTGGTTGCCGCAACCTGAAAGAATGACAGCGATGGATTTTCTACTCATGGAATCCTCCTGGGTGAAAGATTAAGTTTTTAGATGGTAAATTGCAGGAATATTTCTGTATTGCTGGTCAAAATCAAGGCCATATCCAATGAGGAATCCTTCAGAGATGGCAAATCCGGTATAATCGATTGTTATTTCATGCTCTCTGCGTTCGGATTTGTCAATAAGAGAACAGATTTTCACAGAAGCAGCACCTTCATCCCTGAAATGAGAAGCCAACCATTTCATGGTGAGTCCAGTGTCAATAATATCTTCAACTAAAAGGACATGGCAGTCTTCTATGGATTGAGTCGGGCTGGAGACAAGGGTGATTTTCCCTGAAGAAGATGAACTGCCACCATAGGAAGAAACCTGAATAAAGTCTGTGGAAAGGGGCAGGTCAATGGCTCGTACAAGATCTGCCATAAATACAAAGGCACCTTTTAAAACGCCTATAACTACAAGTTCTTTACCCTGATAGTCTTTGCATATTTCCTGGCCCATTTTCTGGACCCTTTCCTGGATTTCCTGTTTACTGAGAACGATTTCTTTGTCTGATGAGTCCATGATTTTGTCTTAAATTATATGAGAGGATGAGTTCAAAATGACAATTAAGGTATCACTATTCAGCAACTTTTCATCAAAGTCAAGAGAAAGGAGTGGAAATCTTAATATGCAGGGCGCTGAGACGTGCACAGCTTTCATTTTGTTGACAAATCAGTTCTCTTAAAGTAGATTATAAGTTTCATTTATGGAATGTATCAGCTAACGTGGTGGCCGAAAGTTACGGTTACTGTTTGAACCTTTATGTGAGTAACGAGTCGATTCATGGGAAAGCCATCTACTACACTTAATCCAGCATTTAACGGGGAAATCACTTCACTTCCGGGTGGAGAACATCTTAATAGCTGTTTTGCCTGCGGTGCCTGCAGCGGAATATGTCCTGTTTCTCAAGCTATACCCGAGTTTGATCCACGAAAAATTATTCATATGATTCGCATGGGAATGAAGGAGCGTTTGTTGACTTCAGATCTGCTCTGGTATTGTTCCGGATGTCGTTCCTGCGTCTTTGTCTGTCCTCAGGATGTAAGTTTTGCTGATATCATGAGTGCAACGGCTAAGCTTGCGTTGAAAGAAGGCTATGTGACCGAAGAAACACTTATTGAAAAGGGAAAAGCTGCAAAGGTTGAGCGTGATCTTTGTGTTGCCTGTCTTACCTGTGTTCGTTCCTGCCCATGGGAAATTCCAAAAATAGATACGCTTGGCGTGGCCACCATTGATGTGGAAGAGTGTCGTGCCTGTGGTATCTGTGTTGAGGAGTGTCCTGCAAATGCCATCACTCTGAATGAATCTCAAGATGAACGGCTCATCGCAGCCTATGGTATTAAGAGTTAGAGTACAGACTGAAACTATTCAGGCTGAGTCAGAATGGCTTGATCCAGAGGCCGGATTGCCTGATAAAAGAATATTTTTGATATTACGATTAAGAGGATAGAAATGAGTTTTGATCCTACGATAACCCTGTTTAGCTGCCATTATACTTCTCAGCAGAGTTGTGCTGAAGAGGGCAAGGAACTGGAGCAACTGGGGTTTCCTTCCAGTATTAATCTGGTCAGGGTTCCCTGTACTGGAAAATTGAAGATAACTACCTTGCTGCAAGCCTTTGAAGATGGCGCTGACGGAGTTTATGTTGTCGGTTGTCCTGAAGATGAATGTCATAATGTCAAAGGAAGTATTCGTGCGGCAAAGCGTGTGGCTGCAGTACGAGCGGCACTTGAAGAATTAGGTGTGGAGGGAGAGCGGGTATAGTTGTATCATCTTCCGCGTGGCCTGCATCCGGAATTTGTTGAAAAGGGCAAAGAAATGGATGGGCGCATTCGTGATCTGGGCCCAAGTCCTTTTAAGAATTAAAGAAAGAATAACTAATCAGTATTCTGATTTATATAGCGTTTTAGATAATGGTGGAGTGAATAAATGATTGTTGCAGAACGTAAGCCCATGGCAGAGATCGTCGAAATGGTTAAGGACTGTAAGAAGGTTCTGGTTCTGGCCTGTCGCGGCTGTGTCACAGTATGTTCGGCTGGTGGTGAACGAGAAGCAGAGATACTCTCTTCTCTTATTCGTCTTGGTATGAAAAAAGCTGGAAAGTCCATCGAAATCACAACTGGAAGCCTGGTGCGTCAGTGTGACCGTGAGTACATCGATGAGATTGATCAGTGGGAAGGCAAGTATGACGCCGTTGTCTCAACTGCCTGTGGTGTTGGAGTGAATTTTATTGCTAATCTCCGTAAAGATACCATGGTGTACCCTGCACTTAACACTACGTTTTTTGGCGGATCTGCCGAGCAGGGTGAATGGACTGAGCAATGTGCTGGCTGTGGTGACTGTGTTCTCCATTTAACCGGTGGCCTTTGTCCTGTTGCCCGCTGTGCTAAAAGCCTTATGAATGGACCATGTGGTGGTTCCGTTGATGGACGCTGTGAAATTCACGAAGATGTCGAATGTGTCTGGCAGTCCATCCATGATCGT
>DAOVZA010000282.1 GCA_030635405.1 Desulfocapsa sp. | reverse complement strand
TTTACCATCATGTCCAGCAGATACAATGCAATACCAGGAGATTTTTTCATCAATTCTCGGTAAATCATTTCCCGAAACCCTGGGCGGAAACACAACAAAAAATTTGATACAACAGGCAAGACCTATTCTGGAAAACAAGTTCTCAACAAAATCATAGACACACGTTTCCTAGTCAACAATTCCCGTCGATTATCTCAAAATTCTTAAATTTACCCTTGCATTTATTTTGAAAATAACTATCATGTGGGAATCGTTATTTCTACAAACAATTAAACACACAACACGGAGAATTATAATGAAGAAATTTACTTGTTCAGTATGCGGCTATACCCACGAAGGTGACAGTGCACCAGACAAATGTCCACAATGTGGTGCCACCGCCGATAAATTCAAAGAAGCTGTTGAAGGCGTGATGGCATGGGCTGATGAGCATGTGATTGGAGTTGCTAAGGGTGTTGATCCTGCAATCCTTGAAGGCTTACGTGCTAATTTTAACGGTGAATGTACTGAAGTTGGAATGTACCTTGCCATGAGTCGTCAGGCTGACCGCGAAGGATATCCTGAAGTTGCTGAAGCTTACAAGCGCATCGCATGGGAAGAAGCAGAGCATGCTTCCAGATTTGCTGAAATGCTTGGAGAAGTTGTTGTTGCTTCAACTAAAGAGAACCTCGAAGCTCGAGTTGCTGCTGAACATGGCGCATGTCAGGGTAAAAAAGACCTTGCTGTTGAAGCCAAAAAACAGAATCTTGATGCAATCCATGACTCTGTTCATGAGATGTGTAAAGATGAAGCTCGTCATGGTATGGCATTCAAAGGCCTTCTGGAAAGATACTTCGCATAGAAAGTATCAAGAAAGAATCGACTGGTTATTTAAAGCCTCTGTGTTTTACACAGAGGCTTTTTTTTTATTCTCATTACACACCGCTACATAAAGGCTAACAATTAACCATGAATATAATCAAAGCCCTACAGCAACGAAAATCAGTACGGGCCTTTCTTGATAAAGATGTTGAAAAAGAAAAAATTAATACCATTCTTTCTGCAGCTAGCCATTCACCATCCGGTGCTAACATTCAACCATGGCAAGTGGCCGTTGTTACAGGAAAGACAAAGAGGACCTTACAGGAAAAAATTGAAGAAACATTCCGAAAAGGAATCAGAGGTAATGCGGATTATCAATATTATCCGAAGAACTGGGAAAATCCCTATAAGCTCCGTCGTATTCGCTGTGGACAGTTAATGTATGACACCCTCAAAATAGCACGTCGGGATAAACAGCGCCGTTTGGATCAATGGGCCGCAAATTACCGCTCTTTTGATGCCCCTGTCATGCTTCTTTTTTTTATGGACAAAGAAATGCAAACCGGATCGTATCTTGACTACGGTATGTTTCTGCAATCAATCATGCTTGCAGCAATGGATCAAGGCCTTGCGACCTGCACACAGGCATCTTTGGCTGATTATCCGGAAATAATTAAAACAAGCCTCGGTTACCCGCAAGATACATACCTCCTTTGCGGAATGGCACTCGGATACGAAGACAAGGAGGCACTTGTAAACAGTTATCAAACATCGCGTGAAAAGCCATCCTCATTCACCAGATTTTTTCGATAGGCTAACCTTTTACAAAGATCAAATAACCCTCCTCTGATGTTAAAATTTCAAAATATTAAACAGTCTAATTTTCTTTGAGCAATACCACATCTGATCCTCTTCCATAGACTCTCTAAAGTTTTTTCCGGGAATAATCGTTAAGTAATGATCCATTACTGCCGATATAAAATATTCAAGATGCCTAAATAAGCCCAAACTTTTACTAAAACATTAAGGCTTATAATTATTTGTAAAAAATCACTGCATTGAACGTATTCATGAAGTAAAGCGGGATACCACCATCAACCATCCGTGATTGCAGGATTTATTGAACAAACCACAGGGAGTACCATGTCAATTTCAGTTAATAATGTCAATGAAACAGAGCTATCACCTTTTCAATCCCTTGCGGGAACCGAACAATCAGAAACAACAGGTCTGTTTGAAGCAACTTTAAGTGAAATGTTATCAGCTGACGGCTCAGAACAGGTCAACGAAAGTGAGCCAGCACAGGCGATAAGCTCTTTTGAATCAACCATGAGTGAAATGTTGACAGCAGATGCTGGAGGACAAGTTAATGAGGAACAACTTTATGCTGCAATCATTTACGAACGACTCTCAGCAACAAAAGGAGCTGAAACAGCACAGGAATTCCAAAATCGCTACCAAGATCAACAAGCAAATTTCCAAAGAGCCGACGGTTATGTTTATCTTGAGAATGCAGCACAGGGTGCTCTTGGAAGTATGAGTAACGATGGGTTACTCACAATTGAAGAAGCCGAAACCGTAAATGGACAAGCATTTCAGGCCGCCCAGTTGGACAGTAACACTTCCGCTCTCTATGACTCACTAGGCGACACCTCAGCCGTAGCAATGATTGAAATGGCCCTTGAGTCAGCAGAAACGGCCATAACACAAATTGAAGATGGAACATCTACAGCAGGTCGCCTTGCTTTTGATATGAATAATAGCATAACAGATCAATCAGATTTGAGTGCCTCAGATCAGACAGACTCGGGATCTTTCATTTCAGGAGATTACTCAGACGGACTCATTTGGAAGCCAGCTTCAGAAAGTAATGGTGATGTCGTAATCATCTTAGACTCATCCCTTCAAAGTAAAATCGATTCAGTCACCCTCTATGATAAGGATGGGAAGAAAATAGAAGATACAAGCGTTGACAGACTCGACGATCTGGACAGATCTATCATCTTTTTCGACAAACCAGGCTCCGCTTATCCTGACAATATGACCATCCAGGTAGCATTATCGGATGGAGATACAATTCAGTATCTTGTAAAAGACCCAGCCAATCGTATAGGATATTGATTTAAAAAAATACTAACGTCTACCCTGTACAAGCAGGTGCAACCAAAACATTTTTCTTTAAGATGTGTACCGTAACCTCAAAACACTTAATTGCGTTTTGAGGTTTCTCCCCCTCTCCGCTGGATTTTCTTTCCACCATTTCTGACAAATCAATTAATCATCAATATTTTGCCAGTTGACAACCAATCTAATCCATGAATAAAGTGATAATATAAACAGATTCAATATAATAATAGTTCCCCTATTCCAACCTCAGCAGCAAACCATCGAAATGTCGAAAAAAACATTCATATTTTTCAAGAAAAAACCCTTTATTCTCATTGCGTCTTTTTGTCTTATTGGGAGTACATTGTTCATCCTTCAAGTCCTCAAAGGTTCCCCAACGCAGGATCTCAAAAAATCAACTTTTGAACATATCACTAAGATACGAGGTGAAAAGAAACAAGAGGTTATTGATTATTTTGAAGATATAAAAAAACAGGCCCAGAACATTCGCAGTGACCAGCAGATGCTGGACTTTTTCAGATTACTTAAAACTACTCAAAGCAATCCTTCTCTCGAATTTGCAATAGACAAACATTATATCAGCTCGTACGGAAATTTTTACGACATTCTTTTTATCAACCCCAAGGGGGATATCTTTCATTCGATAAAAAAAGAAGCCGACTACAAAAAGAACATCTTCAATTCAGAGATATCAAATGTAAAACTTGCGAAATCTCTAAAAAATCCCAGCGATGATGGCTTTGTTGAATATGAATACTATCCCCCATGAAATGAAGCTGCTGCATTTGTTACCATAGCACTAGAAGAGAACGAAAAACACATGGGATGGTTTGTTTTACAATGTGAAATAAACAACCTCAATGCCATTCTTAAAAACAGAAAAGGACTTGGAAGAACCGGCGAAGTTTATCTTGTAAAAAAGACAAACTGATGCTTTCTGAATCTCGATTTATTGGTGACAGT
>DAOVZA010000244.1 GCA_030635405.1 Desulfocapsa sp. | reverse complement strand
TTTATCGCCTTTCTGCTTGCTGCCATCTGGATGCTTCCAAAAATATGGTCAGGAGTTAAAATTGTTTTTCAGAAAATCATCTCATTTTTTTCAGGAAACAAAACACCTAACGCACCAGATATTCCTCAAGAATCACCAAAAGAACTTCCTTTAACATAATATTTTAACAGGGAATCTCAACCACAACTGAGGTTCCCTGCCCTTCTGTTGAATCAAAGGATATGGTTCCACCATGTTCTTCTACAATTTTTGCTGACATTGCCATACCAAGGCCAGTACCTTCAGGTTTTGTAGTAAAATAAGGATCAAACACTCTTCCAAAGTTTTCCTTGGCAATACCGCAACCAGTATCGTTCACGGTTATTGTTAAACTACTCTCTCTTTTTGCAGTTTTTATAGTTAAAGTCCCACCATCGGTCATCGCCTGTATAGAATTCAAAAAGAGATTCAAAAAGACCTGGTTCAATCTGTCCTCATCAGCCTGTATAACTGGTAGATTATCAGGAAAATCTGTTACCATCTCAATGCCAGCTGACTCTGCATCAATGGCTAACAGAGAAACTGCTTTGTGAAGCAGAATATTTATATCAACATCATTTTTTTGTAATTTTTGAGGTCTGGCATAATCTAATAACTCTGAAATACTTCGATTCAGTCGCTCAACTTCCTGCACCAGAATGTTTGCGGTTTCTCTATCGTGATTTTCACCTGTGAATCTGGATTGTAAAACAAGAGCTAATCCTTTGATTGAGCTTAGTGGATTTCTTAATTCATGGGCAACACCAGCTGCCATCTTACCGAGCGCTGCAAGTCGTTCACTACGTCTCAAATCCTCCTCAAGTTTTTTTACCTGACTGAGGTCCTGAATCATAAGAAGCGTTCCAACAAATTTATCGTCTCTATCGATGATTGCCATACGATTTAACTGCACAGTATGGCAAGCACCTGTGTCGGTAACCAGCTGAGCTTCCTTTTGACATGTAACATCACTTCGTTTTTCCGGAACATCAAAGGCTGTATAGATAATCTCAGAATCTGAGAAAACTTCAGTGCTTTTGCCAATGACACGTTTTTCACTAATACCGGTCAGTTCCTGTGAAAATTCATTGTATAATATTACATGTCCCTTGTTGTCGGTTGCAATCAGGCCGACAGGTAATGAAGATATCAAAATGTCACGAAAAGCCTCAACTCTTCTCAGCCTGCTCTGTGAGCCTTTCAAGCCTTCAAGTGTTAGAATGGACAACCAGCCGCCAAACCCAACTAATAAGAGTACAATTGAGAGAATGATAATCTCAAGCTTCTGACGCTGCAGTCTGCTGTTATACTGAGCCATATCAAGTTCAACAAGAATCACATACTTCTTCTGATTCAGGGATTCAATACTCTGTTTCCAGCGTGGATTGAAACCATGAAGACGCATCATTCTGTTCCCTTCCCCTTCAGGAACACCGGGAATTCCACCTGAAAAGAATTGGTTCAAAACACGTTTTCCAACAGGTGAAAAAAATGCGGCAACCTGAAATACTGACCCTTTATTTTCCGTACTGATCCGATAACTAAATGTTTTAACATCTTCAGTATCCTCGTCTATTGCCCCAAGGAAATCCCTTGTTAATTCAGACACCTGTCGAATTCTCGCGGCTGGTACAGAATTTGCCAGAATATAGCCCTCATTGTCAACAAGGGCCAGAAATCTCACTCCAGGATGACCGGCAGCATGCTCAAGAACTCTTTGTACAGTACCAGGCCACAGATACGAAATATCCTGTCCGGAACGTATTCCTGTAAAAACAGAACTTCTTGCACTTGAGGCAACAAAACGAATAAGTGTAACCCCTTTTTCAAGGAGAATATCAGTCATCAAGGCTTTATCCCGCCTGTAATTATTTACAGCAAATACAGCTATAATTACTGCGAGTAAGCCACAAGCTGCTGCGAGTACCCACGGTGAAACACTGGCTAAACGATGTTTTATTTTAATTCGCATTTATTTTTCGGAGGAGGATTTACAATTTTCTCTAATAATACTTTGGTAATCATGTAGGTTGGTACAATGCCTTCTTCGCCTAGAGAACCTGAGGCCAGGGTCTCTCCTATTCGAAGTGGATTATCAGATGCGTAATAAGCATATCGAGTTTTAATCTCACGGGAAACATGTCCCTGGATGATAGCTGCACTGATAGCTCTTTGATAATGTCCGCCTTCCATTTCAAGTCCAACGGCCTTCCAGCTCGACGTATGAAATCTAGCGAGTACATCGCGGTTCTGTAACGATGTTCCAAGGACAGTTACCATTGGACCAACATGGATGGGATATCCATCATCAAAATCACTCACATCAAGATCATTATCAACAATATAGTTATTTGGGGTACCTTCCATAACATGAGCCGTTGCAAGCATGATATCGCTTATGTTCCCAGAAAGAGTTCCTGCTTTACCCATTACATTTACCGAATCGAATCTAAAAGAAATTGTTTTATCTTCAAAATGACAAGGGCACAGCAATTCATCTAAAATATCAAATGCCTGCGTACCAAACGGGTAATCAATAACCACGATTACAGGCTGTGTTTTTTCCATATATTCAAAATCGCACTTGATAGAATCATGGAGATTATCCGGTATTAATTTTGCAGTATCAAAGATCATTACATCGATATCAGACTCGGACGTATCAGTAAGATACGTATACCCATAGTCTGAACCGTAAGCACTCACATCATCATCCAAGCCACGAAGTGCTGGTATCATTGAGTAGAAGTTTTCAGGAACTTTCTTCCCTTGCTCTTTAAGAAAACCTGCGCCATAAAGGGTATTTTTCATGGAGTGCATATTAGCACTCACCACATGAAGAACTCGATCCTGCAATCCAAGATCACGAAGGGTATGTTTTACATTTTCAGCCCAGAGAGTCGCATATTTATGCCTTCCTATCATCTCCTGTAATGAAGGTGTGAAGTAGAGCGTCAGCAGCTCATCTTTAGATTTCGCTTCTTCTACAATGCGTTGTCCCATTGCATAGATAGTTGCAAAAAGACCATTATTATAATTTCCATTTTTATTATGATGACGATCAAAACTTTGATAGGTCTCACGAGCCTCTCGATACGTTCTCCCTAAAATAATTGATAAAGTCCAAATGGCTTGATCCAGTGAAGATCCATCCAGTTCAGCCTCTTGCTCGACCACTGTCTTAAGTTCCCGCCACTCAGAACACGTTCCTGCAGATTTATGACATATTTGGCGATGAATCTTTTGAGATTCAATATTTAAGAAAGTTATATGAGTTAAGATATCGTAAATTTCAGTTAATCCACGAGTAATCACAAAACAGATTTCTTTATCAGATACAATATAAGAGTGCCTGCGTCTCTTCAAAGGAGTGATTTTTTCGAATGAAGTATCGTTAAAATCTTCATCTGCAGTCATTATTATACGAGTACATTTTTCAATGCCTCTGGGCATCCTGTCCATTACATATTCAAGACCATGAAGCTCCACTATTCGATGATCGCTCATGGAACCATAGATCTCAGGGTCGAATAATTGTAATGATTCTGAAAGCTTTTCCCCTGACCTCCCCGATGGCTTATAAAAACCACGCAGAATCAAAGCATCTGCTATTGTTTTGAAAGTTCGGATTGCAAGTCGGGCACGCTGGGATTTCGAAAGCTCTTCCATGTCAGATTCCTGTATTCAGAAGGAATTACTAAAATTTCCATCATCTCTATTTGAATAGGATAACGTATAACAACAGGACCTTCCAGTACGTTTTCAAAATCACTACGAATAAGTGTTTATAGGTTGCATTAATGACTATTCTTGCAAGGAAGGTTCAGAAGACAGAAAGAATTATGATGAAAGTACTGATTTTTTTATTGGCTAGGGGATTTTCCTGATTCTTTTTGCTTTTTTTCTGGCCGAAAGAGCTTTTTTTCTCTCTCTTCCAGAAAGAGGACTTTATTAGCCCCTTCGGCAAACTTATCAGGATAAAGGAGTGCGAAGAAGATTCTGAACAAAACCCCAAGCAGGAATATAGCACCAACAGCATAAATAATTGCTTTATTCATACTCTTTAGATTACTTCAAAAGAGTAAATACTTTCAAGGGATATCGATTCTGTTACTATGTTTTGGAATATCAGGACTGGAAACAACTAAGGGGTCACAAGACAACCTCTCTTGTAACCCCTTGTTTTTTATATGATTGGTGCCCGAAGAGAGAATCGAACTCTCACAGTCATACGACCGAGGGATTTTAAGTCCCTTGCGTCTACCAGTTCCGCCATTCGGGCATGCACTTTCTTTAACATAGAGCTGATTTGTTTGTCAATTGGAGATTGCT
>DAOVZA010000088.1 GCA_030635405.1 Desulfocapsa sp. | reverse complement strand
GAACCATGGCAGGGGCATTTGTATTGACGTTCATCCGGAAACCATTTTGGGGTGCAGCCAAGGTGGGTGCATTTTCCAAAAATGGCGTATATTTTATCAACTTCCCGTACGATCCAGACACGTTGGGCTTCCATGAACTGCTCGGAAACTGTGACAACACCATACTTATCAGCTGTTCCTGTGGGGTAATCCTTTATTTTGCCGATTTTAAAGGTGGTTGGTGGTTCAAAGAGGACTCGAGGAAAGAAAAAACGTAGAGTACCAGCACCGGCAACACCTACAGTGGTAAAAAATGCTCCCCAACCAAGCCTTCGCATGAGTGTGCGACGTGATTCAGATACATTTTCTTTGCAGCACCCTCCGGAACATTCGGTTGAGACGGTGGGTGGGTTTTCTTTGTCCGCCATTTTCTAATCTCCTGAAATAACTATAAATGAAGTGGGTAAGGTCTTTAAGTAATTAAATTTAACCTTTCTACTATGGTCGCAAGGGGCAGAAAGTGCCATACCGTTGAAACGGTATTTTTGCTGTGATCCTTTTTGGTTGCAGCTGTGAGGAGGGTGCATAAAAATATAGTCTTGTGTATATGTTTCACAATCTTCTCAAACAATAATTTGTTTAGAAGTTTTTGTTATGCTACTTTGTGGCCTTATGTTGTGGGGTTAGGTGCAGTTTTTTACTTCAGGGAAATGTGTTTTTTATGGTGAAGATTTCTTGCGGTTTACACAAAGAGTGATTTTCAGGTGTCGTGATAATAATTAAAAAAATTACAGGTGATTTTGTGGCGAATGATATTATTGAAAAAGGTGTTTCAAGGCGTTTTATCTTAAAAGCAGCTGTCATTGGCTCATGCTACAGTGCTGCAACCTTATCTCTTCCGATTATGAGTTGGGCTGATAACTCAGTTTCAGTTCAACATCCTATGATGAAGCCAAAGAAATACACTGACAAGGGAAGATGTCCGAATTGTGGAATGAATTTGAATATGTGGGCCAGAACCAGGCATGAGTTTAGCAATCACGAAGGGGAGTTCGCCACTTGTTCCATTCGCTGTCTTGCAGATATGTCGCAAAATTCGGGGGATAAAGCCATGGATGTAAAGGTGGCCCTATATTTACAGCCTGAGAAAATGATTGCCTCCGAACAGGCTTTCTATCTCGTTGGATCCTCAGCAAATGGTACGATGACCATGAAGTCGAAGATCGCGTTTGAGTCACTTGCGGCAGCTGAAGAATTTGCCTCAAAAGCAGGTGGCATAATCGTAGATTATACTGGTGCTTTGAAATTGGCCACTAAGGAACTCAGTATGTCCAGGTCAAAAATTGAGGCTAAGAGAAAGAAAAAAGGTAAAATTACAGACCCTGGTGCAGATGAGCGCTGTTCTGTTTGTGGAATGTATCCAGTACGATACCCTGAGTTTCGCTCTCAACTAACAACCAGCAATGGACAACAGCTTCACTTTTGTTCAAGCCAGTGTCTGATTAATTTTAAAGCCAATCCCAAAGAGTATGTGAAAAATGCAGGGAAAATTAAATCTATCTGGGTCACTGTTTATCCGGATGGCGGTTCTGAATACGCCATGGGCTTATATTATCTTGTTGGTTCATCCCTCATGGGACCAATGGGAAGGGAAGCACTTCCCTATAGAAATAAGTCTGAAGCCCTTGAAAGTGCTAAGAAAAATGGCGGTAAGGTCGTGAGATTCAAGGATTTGCATCCTGCGCTACTTATGGGTAAGTAAATACCTGTATGTTGTTTGTTTAGTCGGGAAGAGCAGAAAAAGCTTAACGGTCAGGTAATCTGTCACGGGTCATGTCTGGGTTTTTCAAGAGGATACGCCTTATACCCTCATGGGATAATTTCAGCCCCTGCTCTTCTTGCATTTTCTTTGCAATATCACGATAAGACCAGCGGTCAGCCTTTAATCGTACCATTTCCAGTATAAGATTCTGCTGCTGTGAATCCTTCTGTAGTTTACCGTCCTCACCAACAAGCCATCCAAAAGGTACCGGACCTCCAAGGTATTTTCCTTCCATTTTCTGACGAGCTTTACCTGCACGAATGGCTGCACCATGGTTGCCATTGCCTCCAAGAGATAATGCTTCACAAAGTTTGAAAATCAAGGCAGATATGCCCTGTGAACGTATGAGTTTTGTTTGCGTTGGTACACTGATATTTCCTTCAAGATCGATACAGTAGAGAGATATTTCCTTTTCTTTCAGTATATTAAGAAGAGATAAGGTAGCTTTTGGGTTTCCTAAAACCCATGATGCCTTCATAACTATTATAGTGTCGAGTGGTTGCGCATTATTTACCATTCGTATCCCTTCTTTTCTCTCCATTAATGGGATAACTGCTGAGTAAGATTGTTCCACCAGGAGCTCGTCGAAGGATAACCTAAGTTCTGAGGCGTATGTTTGCAATACCTGACGTTGCTGTTCAAGAGGAATTAATTCGTCACGGTTTGTGTCTAAAAAAATATATCCAATGGTCGTCATAATCTTTTTTGTCAGAATTTCTTTTCGTACGTGTCTTGTTGTCAATTTATTTAATCACAATGGAGGCGTTTTGGCAATAATTCATTTATTAGTTGACTTGGGGCGCTCGTTTTGTCAATTTTTCGAAGGGAAAATTGACAAAATTCGGAAATTTACTGTCAACTATGTATTTCAATGGTTTCAAAATGTAAAATATATACATAGCAATAGAGGCATGTTGGCACGCAATCCAATGATTGTTGACAATGGGAATGTTTCAACGGATACTGAAGGAGTGGAAGTGGTTAGATTTAAAGTAAGAAGAATAATTATCACAAGAAATTTTTAGAAGGACTTCCATTTATCTGATGGAAAGTCTCTATACATCATTCTACGTGCATTCTTGTAGGGTTATGGAGGTGGTTACGTGTATAAATGCCTTGGGGGAATGCTAAATGGTGGTGGATGATGTCTGGGAACTTACTGTATGTCTGTGTTTATGGCGTATTGTCAGTCGGTTAGCCTTTTGTTCGGCACAGTGTCACAGTTTCATAAAGGATTTTTAAAAAGGTAGGGATTTACCTTAACTTCCAGAAATCTGGGTAATTTGATTTAAGAGGGGCAACTTGAACAGAGGGCTTTCACCATATCAATCCGGATGAATTGATTATCCTGCCTGATTCTGTGTAATCAATTCACCCTGAAGGAAGTATAACGACACAGCAAAAGCGTGTTGTTTACCCTTTGATTACTTTGTTCCGACCAGTGTTTTTGGCTTCATATAAAGCAGTATCAACCCGTGACATTAAGTTCGAAAATGTTTCTTCTGCGTTATATTGAGCTACACCACAACTAACAGTAACCTGCCCAACAGCAGGAAAAGCAAAATCCTGAATTCTAATACGTATTTTTTCTGCAAATCCAAAAGCATTGTCGATGTCTGTTTCACTGGCAATTATTAAAAATTCCTCACCTCCCCAGCGGCTGACAAAGTCAGTTTTCCTTGCATTGTGTTTCAGGATTCTTGCAATCTGAACCAGAACATCATCACCTGCTTGATGTCCATGTGAATCATTAACCAGTTTAAAGAAATCAATATCAAGAAGAACTACCGAGAAATTACTTCCATACCTGTTGAATCGACCAATTTCTGCAGATGAAATCGCTTCCAGTCGACGGCGATTAAACAAGCCTGTTAAAGTATCCGTAGTCGACAGCTTTTCAATGATTTTTTTGTCAGTAATATCGTGAGCAATTGCTGTAAAAGAAACTATTTCACCATTGGAATTGAGATTTGGAGTTATGACTTTTTTAATCCAAAAATCCTGTCCGTTTTTATGACGGTCTAGTATTTCTCCTGACCATACGTTGCCATTGAGTATAGTATCCCACATTTGCTTATGTTTCTCAGGGGGCGTATCTGGATGTTTTAGTATGTTATGAGATTTACCAATGGCCTCATCACGACTATAGCCGGTAAGTTGAGTAAAGTAGCTGCTGATATCCTGTATGATTCCCCCCTTGTCGGTGGTTGAGACCATTACATTGGTATCGATAAGATCTGCTTTGAATTTAAGATCATCAAATGCGGTGGAAAGTTGTTTCTGAAGAGATGAAGGGATTATACTCGCTAACCATGAGAGAGGAATTGCTACAAGGAGTACAGTAAATGCCACTAGTACTGCTGAGATAAGGTTTTTATTTTTTAGACCTTCTATAACCTCTTCTTTTGGTGCAAAGATTACATTGATGTCTTCTGTGTTTCTAAATAACTCTCCCCAATTATAATAAAAGACAGATTGGCTCTCTAATGTTTCTTTATTCAGGATATTGTGAACGAGCTTTGGAAAAATATCATATATACTCTTTCTGTTATCTAAATATCGACTCCAGGAGCCATTTTGATCCGGACTATGAATAATTTCACCATCTTTATCCGCAAGATATACTAAGAAATTGGGAGAACTGGTTAAAAGTTTAATGGTATCGGAAAAAAGTAAATTTGCTATAATGATTCCTTTGAACTGGTTTTCAATTACCAGTGGTGTGGAAATCCTGAAAGTTGGTTTGAGCGGTTGTTCTATTTTTCCATGCTCCATATTCAAATCTATATTTGAGTGCCAAAATTGATTGGCCATTAAAAGGGCACTTTCTTTAAAGTAATATCTGCTTTTTTTGTTCTGCAACCTGTCCTCAGGGACGACAATAAGTTCAGGCGTTTTTTTGTCTCGATCAATCCTGATAACCTCATTGCCAAGGGTGTCAAGATATCTTAACTGCATGATGTCTTTGTTTGAGTAAGCGAGGGTATAGAATAACCTTTGGATGTTTTTCTTATCGTCTTCACTACCGGATTTAAGATAAGCAGATGTTAAATCACTTCTGACTATAGATGCGAGCATCCTTTCAGAGCTGTTAATATAGTCAGTTAGTAGCCTTCCCTTAAGTTCCGATTCTGTTTTTGACCATTCTGCCAGATTTTCTTTTATGTCTGAAAAGTTTGACTTATAGTTGATGAGCGACGTTACCAGGGCGACTACAACACCAAATGTCAGAAAAAGTAAGGTGAAAAGCAGGTAGTATTTTTTTTTGGTATTATTAAATTGAGTCATACAGGTGATGTCCTTGTCGCGTACTTTTCAAGTAAGATCATCTTTAAATCTTATGTGAATTATGTGTGATGGAATAGCAAGGCTGTATTCAAAGCATATTTTGTCAGTATATTCCATAGTCATAATAACTATAATTAAAATTCTGATTACAATTGCTGTTATTTTCAAGGGGATGATTGTTGAGTAATATGTATGTTTCTAGCTCTAATGAAATTATATGGTAAAAAAAAAGCAAACGAGCACTCAACGAGCAGGTTTGCTTTTTGTATTCTTTCTTCAGAAGAAGAGTTTCTTTATTTAGATAGAGGAGAGATATTCATTAACTTCCTGTTCAATTTGTTTCTCGATTTCATCTCCCAGAAAATGGACCTTAACCACTTCTTTGAACTGGCAGGTACCAATTGAGCAGTCAATGCAGCCTATTTCGTGCTTACCTAGAATTTCACCCACCCTCGGGTGTTCATCAATAATCTCTTTTATCGGTCTCTCTCCGAGGTCGCCTATAAGTTTCACAATCCTGTTCCTTTCATGGTGATGGGAAAAACTGAACAAATGCTAATGAGTATGGTGTGTCGTTTAATCCAGTAGCAGCTTTTGTCCCTCAAGCTTTTGAATCCAGGATATTTCCTGAGTTACTTCAAGAACACCCATATATTTATCTTCGTCATTAAAGACAGGGAAATAGCGGATCAGAACCTTTTCATCGCGGAAATCAATCCAGAATTCAGCCTTGTCCATTGTCTTGTTTTTAAAGCCTTCAACGATTTTGAGAACAGTATCCACAGATCTTTCAGGATGACATTTATGGACCTTACGGCCTATAACCGAACGGGTACGAGCAAAGATCTTTTCCTTATCTAAGCGGTTAAAATAAGCGACGGTGTCATCGGCATCGACAAAGGTTACTTCTATTGGCAAGGTTTCCATGATTGCATGGAGCTGATCCGTGCTGAGTTTTTCCACCAGCCGCATTTTTTTGCCACCTTCTTCCACTTCTTCAAGCATGGCTGTGAATTTGGCTGAAGCCTCTTCGCCATAATGCTGAAGGTCTGAATTTTGGAATTCTTTTAGAAGATAGGCAAAATCATCTTCGGTGAGGATTTGACGGGCCATATTGTATAAGATGTCGTTTTCCTTCCAGATATGTTCAGCTCGAATAGTTAAATAGTCTAATCCTTCTTTGACAAACACAGCTTTTTCATCATCAGAGGAAGTACTTAACGTATCAAGAGCCATTTGCATCTTAAGTAGAAGCTTTCTTTCAAGATCATGCTCCAGTAACATTACCCCGATTGGACCACCTTCTGTGGGGGCACCTCGCTTACCCATGAGAGGAAAGAGGAATTGTTCCTCTTTTATATTGTGAATTTTGTCGCCAAATTCCAAAAGAAAATCAATGGCTCTGCCGGTTTGGACCTTATCCTGCTTTCCACTCGACACCTTGTCCAGATTTGTTTTTAGCACTTCCATGGCTCGTTCAATCATTTCATGTTCAGCAACCAGCCAGTCGTCCCACCGAGAAAATTCAACCATTATTTTGTCTCCTTAAAATTATCGATTTTATTTCAGTTATCGTAACATTTCTTGATCAAAACAATAAAACAATAATCAGAAAGCTGACGAAAACAACTTTTAGTTATGACTGGTAGCTTAAACAAGTGTTTGATAGGAGTTTTCAGCAGAGAAAAGCTACATCATTTAACAGGAAATTAGTGGAGCAGTAACAGGATAATGGGGATGGGATTGGAACAATACTGATTTTGACTTAGATGTTCATAGCAGCCAATATGGCAATAAATACATAGCGACCGAGTTTTCCGATAAAAACAAAAAACAGGAAGAACAATGGCCGCAGGCGTAAGATTCCTGCAGCTAAGCATAATGGGTCACCAATGATGGGAAGCCAGGCAAAGAGAAGGGATATTGCACCGTAACGTTGATAGAGCTCCATTGCTTTTTCTGTTTTTTTCTTGTCCACCCTTAGGAGTTTTCTCAAGAAAAACCCAGAACCCCATATTCCGAGACCATAAGTAATAAAAGATCCTAAGACATTCCCAAGGGTGGCTACAACAACTACTTGTGCTGGTGGTAAGCCTTGAAGTATCAGAGCTGCAAGTAGCCATTCTGATCCTAAAGGCAGAAGGGTTGCTGCTAGAAGACTGAGGAGAAAGAGGGCTGACAGGCCATGGTTGAGGAAGAAATTTTCCATTATCAAATAAAGGGAAGAGGATGATCGTATTGTTTTAATTTTCTGATAAATTGGCTGTCATTAATTGTATTCCATTGATAATCGCGCGCTTGGCATGGTACCTGGAGTGTCACGTGGTGTCAAAGGGACACTCCATGTCATTTTCTTAGCTCTATACCTCAACGTT
>DAOVZA010000188.1 GCA_030635405.1 Desulfocapsa sp. | reverse complement strand
TTGGCTAATAATTAAAATAAATCTCTAGAATATAAACGAAGACGAAAAAGGATATCACAATGAAACAGAATACAAAAAATACAACAAGCTCAAGAATAATACTCGCCGCCGGTTCCATGATGTGTCTCTGGGTTGGAGCAGCTCTTGTAAGTGCACTTTCTTCAGTAGGTTGGTCAGTAAGTGAGCTTGCCGGACAATATATGGTAGCGATCGGAATGGTAAAACCACTGCACACACTGGTAGATTACTACACCCATATAAAAGGTATTGAGTATCTGATTTGTGTAGCCTTCTTTGTTGCTTTCCCAGTCTTCTTTAAATTTGTAAACAAGACCCCTGCAAAGGTTGCCGCCGTAAGTAACAAGTAACAAACCTAAAGTTAGAATTTCTTCTCCAGCCCCAGGCTCTGTGAATTCATTTTCATAGAGTCTGGGGCTTTTTTTGTTTCTGGCGTGAAGGTAATGCTTTGTTTTCTTCCGAACCGGAAGATGTGGTTAACGTCAGGCGCTGTCGTTGCGGTCGAGACTTGTAGCTGACCAGCGATAAAGGTAGTCATTGACCATCTGCAACTGATCTTCAGAAAGGCTTTTCCACGATCCGTCATTGGCGCATTTTGCTCTTTTTGTGGAGAAAATACGATTCCAGCCATTTGAAGATTTGGATTCCTCGTAAAGGTATCGCGCGCCTTTATCGTTACCGCGAGTATGGCAACTCTTACATACCTGTTTGAACCCTTTGCCTCCCTTGCCCCATGGCAGGCTCTCCCATTCAAGTGGTCCGCTATTCAGTATTCTGCAGGTACCAGTGTTTTTGTCGTAACGGGTTTTAGGGGTGGCAGAGACTGATTGGGCTATAGCAAGAACCGCAAAGAGGCAAAAGATTAAAATAAAGAATTGCTTCATTTGTAAAACTCCTTTTATTCGGGAAAGCTATGAAATGACAAGTGGGCCATTGTGAATATCGCCACAATCAAGTGTGACACAATGTGGCAACAAGGTCAACGCTTTTACTTCAATTATAATGAAAATGGAAACTGCAATCTTCTACAAAAGATGATATCTTATCTTGAAAAGATATATGCTTACCTGTGGTATTCAGATAAAAGAAAGAGGAAAGTACTTCACACACTATGTTTTTGATTTTACCTAATACTATTGTTGTATTTGTCAGTTTCCTGCTATTTCTGTTGGGCTTGACCTGTATGCCTTATTCAGCCTTAGCGCTTGAGCCGCAGGAGATTGTGGTCATTGCCAATGCTCAAGAAAGAGATGGTGTGAAGCTTGCTAAATTTTATATGAAACAACGGAAGATACCACAGGAGAATCTTCTGGTTTTACAAACTGCAGCCAGGGAAGAAATTGAACGCATATTTTACAACGATGAGATCGCTTCGCCTGTTAGAGAGTTTTTAGAGGATAAACCAAAGATCAGTTCTTTGCTGTTATTCTATGGAATGCCACTGCGTATAAAAACTGCGTCAGTGGCAATGGAATCAGAACGGCCAGTTGAAAAATCCAAAAATCCGGTGAATAATGACTCCATGGCATCGGTTGATTCTGAATTGAGTGTTGTACGTATTGAAGATCCTCCTGTTAAAGGTTGGATAGCAAATCCCTGGTTTCTTCAGTTTCAAAAGCAAAAAGTCCCATATGAGAAAGCTAAGGTACTTATGGTGTCAAGGCTAGATGGACCTGATGCTGCAACTGTAAGACGGGTGATTGATGACAGCCTTGCGGTTGAAAAAACTGGTCTTACAGGTACAGCCTATTTTGATGCTCGTTGGCCTGAGCCTGTGGATAAAAAGTCTTTGGTAGGATATACCTTGTATGATAATTCAATTCACATGGCGGCAAAATCAGTTGCTAAGGATTTTCCAGTTGTGCTTAATAATGAGAAGGAGTTGTTTCAGGAAGGGGATGCAAGAGACGCTGCTTTATACTGCGGTTGGTACAGTTTAGGAAAATACAAAGATGCTTTTGACTGGCGCAGGGGGGCTGTTGCCTACCATATTGCCAGTGCAGAATGTAGCACCCTGAAAAAGGAAGGAAGTCAGGTATGGTGCAAGAGGCTGCTTGAAGATGGCGTTGCGGCTACCATCGGCCCTGTTGGCGAACCATACGTACAGTCTTTTCCTTTTCCACAGATTTTTTTTCCACTGTTGCTAGATGGTGATTTTACATTACTTGAGGCCTATTATTTGAGTTTGCCCTTTGTTTCCTGGAAAATGGTATTGATTGGAGATCCGCTCTATCAACCTTTTAGACAGCGTGGAGTGTTACCCTAAAGTATGCCTGATTATATTGAAAAACAATGTCCGGAGTGTGGCCAACAGTTACGTTTTCCAAATAATGTTGGTGGAATAGTGATGAAATGCCCCTCGTGTGGGAAAAGATTCCATTCTGATTTTAAGATTGGAAATGTTGGAGGACGCAAACAGCAGGGAGTTGCGGTAAGAATCTTTGAAATGCCGACCAGGCTTGTTGATCGTATCTTCAGGTTCTTATCATAAGTTTATTATGAAAATCTGAGTTCAAAATCTACGTTTTGTAAATAATCAGCTTCCTGCTCAAGACTGGCGAGTTGTAAGGGATGTTTGTCTAATTCTCCCTTTGCAAATTGAAGTGCCAGGCCATTTTCATGCGGGATCATTGCTTCGATAATGGCTGTTTCTTCCTTTCGGGAGCGGTGCAGTAATGTTGCTAAGCGAAGAATAACAACAAGTCTTAAAGCGGCCTGCTGACGATCAATTGCTAAGTCAGCAAAGAGTTTTTTTGATATTTTCTTTCGATGGCAGCGGACAAGAACACTCATCCAGGCGTGCTCTTCAAGTGAAAACCCGGGAAGATCAGCATTGATCAGCAGGTATGCACCGTGTTTCTGGTATCCACTGAGTGATACGGCAAGACCAATCTCGTGTAAACTGCTTGCCCAATGTAGAATCTCAGCATCTTCCAGGGTAAGCTTCCAGGTTTCTTCACAGCCACTCAAGAGGCGATGCGCTGTTAAGCTCACTCGCCTTGCATGCTTCTGGCTTATTCTGAACCTGTGCTGTACGCTGGCAACGGTTTTTAAACGGGTGTCTTCACTCTGGATGCGGCCAAGACGTTCATAAAGCAGACCTTCCCGCAGGGCACCCTCTGAAACCTGCATGCTTTCTATTTTTAATGCTTCAAAGGTTGCAATAAGGATGGCTAATCCTCCAGCAAAAACAGGTTGCCGATCACTTTTTAAACCTGGTAGCTGAAGTTTGTCCAGGTGCTCGGCTTTGATCATAATGTCTTGTATCTTGTATAAACTGTCCAGTGTCAGGACGTAAGGATCAAGGCCAAGCTCAGTTACAACTTTACCCACGGTTTTTATTGTTCCGGATGCTCCCGTGGCAGAGGTCCAGTCGACTTTCTGAAAATAGCGTCTCACCGGGCGTAAAATGAGATGAGATGCGATGTTGGCCTGGTTCCAATATTTTTTGCTGAGCTTTCCTTCGCTAAAAAATTTGCGGCTCATACTTACGCAACCCATATCCAGACTTCTGAGATGCAGAGGTTCGAAGTTTTCACCTATGATAAGTTCAGTACTACCACCGCCAATATCCATGACGAATCGTTTGCCATCCTCAGCAACAAGAGAGTGGGAAACTCCGAGATAAATGAGGCGGGCTTCTTCCTTACCCCTGATGATAGAAATTGGATGCCCGAGAACCTTTCGCGCCTCATTTAAAAAGATCTGAGAATCAACGGCCTGCCGCAGGGTTTTAGTACCAACGGCAGCCACACTGCCCTGTGGAAAGTGGTTTACCCGTTCTCCAAAACGTTCAAGACAGGCAAGAGCGCGGATTTGGGATTCGTCCGAAAGTTTGCCATCTTCATCAAGACCAGCCCCAAGACGTACCATTTCTTTAAGGTTGTCGAGAATATGAATATGACCATCTTCAATACGGGCAATAACCATATGAAAGCTATTGGAGCCTAGATCGATGGCTGCTAAGTGTTGTTCTTCCCGCACGGATCAGCTCCTGTTCAGTATGGTTTCAATGGTATCGTTAAAGCAGGAAAAGATAACCTGCACAGGAACATCGGTGGCTGCTAGAAAATCCTTTGTTTCTCGCATTGCAATGGCGCAGGCTTGTTTAAGTGGATAGCCATAAACGCCGCAACTGATTGCCGGAAAGGCGATGGTCGTTAGTTTGTTGGCCAGTAACAGATTGAAGCATTCCCGGTAACAGGAGGCTAGTAACTCAGCCTCACCATACTGTCCTCCCTGCCAGACCGGACCAACTGTATGGATAATATGATTGGCTGGCAGTTTGTATCCTTTAGTTATTCGAGCTTGTCCAGTTGGGCAGCCGCCGATACCTTCACATTCTTTGAGAAGATCAGGTCCTGCAGCCAGATGAATCGCACCATCAACACCACCTCCACCAAGAAGTGAGTTGTTTGCCGCATTGACAATGGCGTCAACCTGAAGAGTTGTTATGTCTCCTCGAATGATCTGGATTGTTGTCATTCTTTTTCCAGTCGTGAGAGTTCTTTTTCTAAAATTGTACCAAGAAAGAAGGCAAAATCACCTACGAGTTTTACGCAATCTTTTCGTGTTGAATCGGGATTTCCGTAGTAATTTTTAACATCATCTCTGTTTGACCAGTTGATCTTTGCAATATCAGTGCAGTTTCGACCACCATAGGACTCTGTCAGGGCATCAAACTCTCTGATCAATTTATGGCTCACACCCCACATACGAGGGTTTTCTTTGTCTTCAAGGTTCCCTCTGCTATGCAATGCTGAGACAGCAGATACAGCGCCGAGAAGTGTTCCGCAAACAGAGCCGGAACTCGCAATACCACCACCAAATGTGCCAGCGGCAGCGATCACATTTTCATCATACTTGTCTATTTTTTCCAGGCCCACGGCCAGGATAGCCTGGCTTCAATGGAACCGTTTTTTGAAAAGATCCATTGCCTTTTCACGCATATCTTCTGGGGTCATGATTTGTACCAGTGGTTGAAATTGTATTCACAGAAATACTGTATCTTGTTAGTGTGTAGGATACATTGTTTAGATCAAAATGTCAGGCTACACTTCGCAGGTTGAATTTAAGCGGGAGCTTATAATAGATTGAGCCTTGGATGAAACGTGGGTTTTTTATCAGTGTGCGAG